>JAZLCB010000430.1:0-2803 GCA_045614005.1 Clostridia bacterium | reverse complement strand
TATTCATACTGCTTTTGTTCCTTGCAAATTTCAAGACAAGTATGGTTATAGGTATATCCATGCCTATATCTGTTGTTACCACCTTTATAGGAATGTATTTTTCGGGCATGACATTAAATGTCGTATCTTTAGGCGGTCTTGCGCTTGGTGTAGGTATGCTTGTTGATAACGGTGTAGTTGTACTTGAAAATATATTCCGTCACAGAAAGGACCTTGGCGAGAACGCTATAGAATCTGCCGAGCGAGGCGGCAGCGAGGTGTTCGGTGCGGTTGTTGCATCTGTTCTTACAACCTGCATTGTGTATGTGCCTCTTCTTTTTGTAGACAACATAATGGCGGTAATGTTCAAACAGCTTGCGTTTTCTATAATATTTTCGCAGGCGGCGGCACTTATTGTTACATACCTCCTTGTGCCCATGCTTTCGGCTCGTATTACCGAAGATAAACCCAATAAGAAGCTTTCGTTCATCTTAGTTCCGTTTAATAAATTCATGGATAAGTTCTATAAGTTGTACGAAAGAGTTTTAAGATGGACACTTAAAAACCGCAAAAAATTCATGTTTTCCGTTATAGCTGTTTTTGTGGCTTCTATGGTTGTTCTCGGTATGCTCGGTATGACTCTCATGCAGAGCACCGATGAGGGTACTATTACCGTATCGGTTGAGCTTGCAAACGGCACAACTCTCGAAGATACAAATAAGCTCACTCTCGAAGTGGAAAAGATGATTTCGGAAAACAAGAATGTAGACAAGGTATTTACCACAGTAGGCTCGGGCTCTATGAGCATACTCGGTCAGTCCTCGGCAAATTCATCGAGCATAACGGTAGTTCTTAAAAAAGACCGAAAAGCCTCTACCGATGATGTGGAGCAGGAGATAAGAGAAGCACTTTCCAATGTGGTAGGTGCTGTAATTACTGTTTCTAAATCCTCCACCATGAGTATGGGTTCAGGCGGACTTGAGTTTGAATTTACAGGCACAGATGACAAGCTTCTTGCCGATTATGTATTAAAAGCAAAGGAAGTACTTGCAGATATAGACGGTGTAGTGGAAGTGGAATCCTCCATAACAGATACCAAACCCGAAATACAGATGATTATAGATTCCGACCGTGCTATGCGCTATGGACTTAGTACAGTTACCGTTGCAAATACGGTAAAGGGAGTTCTCGAGGGTACAACAGCAGGTACTTATACCGAAAACGGTATGGAGTACGATATAGATATTGTATATCCCGATGGATATGCAAAGTCTGTAGAGGAACTCAGAAACCTCAGTATAAAAACAATGACAGGTCAGTGGATAACCCTTTCCGATGTAGCTGACATAGTGGAAAAAGAGGGCTACACCACGCTTACAAGAGTAGATCAGAAGAGGGTAATAAGCCTCTCGGCAAAGCTCTACGACAGCGATATGGCAACCGTTACAAGAAAGTTTAATTCCGCTATGGAATCCCTCCCTGCGCCCGATGGTGTAAGCCTGAATGCAGGCGGTGAATACGAGATAATGATAGATGCCATGCTTTCGCTCGTGGTGGCAATACTTCTCGGTATTCTTCTTATGTACATGGTAATGGCGGCACAGTTTGAAAACCTAACACAGCCACTTATAATAATGTTTACTCTGCCTCTTGCTATGATAGGTGTAGTTATGGCTCATGTAATATGGAATATTCCGCTTTCTGTAGTAAGCTGTCTTGGTATACTCATGCTCATGGGTATAATAGTTAATAATGCCATAGTGCTTATAGACTTTATAAACACAGCCAAGAAAGAAACCCCCGACATGGAGCGTACAGAACTTGTTGTACACGCAGGTCTTACCCGTATGCGTCCTGTTCTTATGACTACGCTTACATCGGTACTTGGCTTTATGCCTATGGCTCTTGCATTAGGTTCGAGCGGTTCGGCTATGATGCAGCCTCTTGCGGTTGCACTTGTGGGCGGTCTTACCATAGGTACCGTACTTACACTTCTTGTAATACCTGTGGTATATACAATATTTGATGACAAGGCACAAAAGCGTAAGCAGAAAAAGCTTGCAAAGCTCAAAAAATCAGAAGAATAATGTCGTATTTCAAGACCGTGGGCGAAGAAAAACGGCTATTTTACTTGTTTTTGGCGAGTTTGGATACTAACGCAACTGCTTTTAAGGGGATGTAAAAGATTACTTTTGCATCCCCCTTGACATATGCTACGATATTAGTGTATGCTTTTCATAGTTGATTAAGGAGTGTGTTAATATGAGTATTTACGAAAAACCCGAAGCACTTACAAAACCCGAATACAAGTACCTGTTTGATATTGCGCGCGATAACAGACAGGATATAATAAACGCTATTTTTGATAAAGAAAAAATCTGCAACTTTAATAAAGAATACGGAATGCTTTCCGAAAGGAATTTTGATTTTGTTCTCAAGGCTTTTGATGAGGTGCAAAGTGACGAAGCCTATGTCGACCTTTGCTGTGTATTGTATGTTTTTATAAAAAACAGAGTCAAGCCCAACGATATAAAACCTGTATCGGATGGCAGCGTTAAGTCGGAATTTGCACTTATGCTTCCGTTTTTTGCTTGCGCAGCGGATTTTTGCGAGGATGCATTAAAACGCGGTGCGGACAAGGAAATACTCTCCAATACCTTGAAGGCAGTGGATATGTACATAACCGTAAGTGAAAAAAGGCTCGGAATACCCGGGACAAGCATATATCATGAATGGCTTACCCGATATGCAATGGGCAAGCTTTTCAGAGTTGGTCAGTTTCAGTTTGAAGTTTGCAATTATGACGGAAACGACCTTATAAGCG
>JAZLCB010000429.1:0-1649 GCA_045614005.1 Clostridia bacterium | reverse complement strand
GATATTTTTGATAAATCAAAAGTGTTATTAAAACCTTCGGTTTTAGTGATATTTTATTCGCCTTTAAACTGTGCGAAGCACAATATAACTTGCCGTAGGCAAATAAAACTGCGGAGCAATATCACTCGCCGTCAGGCGAATAAAACTGCCGAAGGCAATACCACTCGCCTTCAGGCGAATAAAACTTTAAAGGTAGTTCCTTGCCCCTGTGTACTCTGCACGGTTATATTGCCTCCGTTTACCTTGGCAATATGCTTTACTATGGAGAGTCCGAGGCCTGTACCGCCTATCATCTTGGAGTGGCTCTTGTCTACGCGGAAGAAGCGTTCAAAGATTCTGTCAAGATGCTCACTCGGTATGCCTATACCTGTGTCGGATATTTCAAATCCCTTGTCTATTATGTTTATATTTACCTTTCCGCCTTTTACATTGTACTTTATGGCGTTGTCGGTAAGGTTGTATATCATTTCGGTTATCTGCGAGAGGTTGGCATATATTTCGGTATCTTCGCCCGATATGGTTATTGCCACTTCCATATCCTCCGCCTTGCGTGCAAGGGATTCCACAACCTCCCCGGCGGTTTTGCGCAGGGATATGCTCTGCAGAGTGTCCTCGCTCTTGCCCTCGTCTAAGTGCGAGAGCTTTATGATATCATCCACAAGCACCATAAGACGGCTACTCTCTTTTTCTATCTTGGAGGCAAAGCCCATTACATCCTCGGGCTTTGCTATGCCCTTGTCTATAATCTGTGCATAGCCGTGTATGGTGGTAAGGGGTGTTTTTAACTCATGCGATACATTTGCGGTAAATTCACGGCGGATTCTTTCCGCTTCGCTTCGCTCTGTTACATCAAAGAGAAGAAGCACCGCACCGCCTACATCGTCCTTTTCGTATACGGGACTGTAGAAGATTTCGT
Organism: Clostridia bacterium; assembly: GCA_045614005.1. Taxonomy (GTDB): domain Bacteria; phylum Bacillota; class Clostridia; order UMGS1810; family UMGS1810; genus RGIG8748. The sequence continues at coordinate 733 of JAZLCB010000429.1, read as the reverse complement.
AAGCACGCTCGTTTTTGTCGTAGATTATACTGCCCTTTTGTCCCGATATGGCAAGCTTTATTATGTTTAGTATGTTTGCATCTTCGGTAAGGGTGCGATAATTTTTGTATTTGACATCTCGTCCTGCTCGGTCAAATATATTGAGGGCAGGGGGATTGGCACTTAATATATCAAAGTCGTGGCTTATTATTACAAGACCTTCGTCTATGTTATCCATAACAGTACGAAGATGTGCCTTTTGCTCGGTCACCTTTTCGGACTGTCTGTCTATCTCCTCGCTCTGATGTGCAATCTTTTTTAAAAAGGGGCGTATTTCTTCGTAAGCTCCTTCAAGACTTTCGGGGTCGAGTGGGTTTATTTTTCGGATGGGTTTTACAATGTTTTCCGTAAGTACGGACGAAGCCAACGCGGTTAGTATATACATAAGCCCCATAATAAAGAGTACCGCAAGGAGTATTCCGTAAAATGCAGAGGGCATCTTACCGCTTGGCGTAGATATGCATACCGTATTGCCGTTTGCTGTTTCGGCACAGGCGTACACGAGCGTCTTGTCGCAGTCGGAGCACTTAACCTTGCCCGAAGACTTGCCTGGCTCTTTGTGAATATGGCTAAGCCCGTCGGAATCGTAAAGTATATTTCCGTTTGCGTCGGCAAGGGTTATTGTGCCGTCTATATGTTTTATGTTTTTAAGCTGATTTACTTCGTCGGATTCATCAATGCCTGCCGCTATAGT
>JAZLCB010000428.1:0-2886 GCA_045614005.1 Clostridia bacterium | reverse complement strand
CTTGTCCGTCTGCGGAGTGGTATTGTATTCACTCATGTATGCTCTGTAAAACGAAGAATAGTTATTAAATCCTGCTTTTTCTGCCGAGGCACTTATTGTCATACCTGTCTTTATAAGCTCACGGGCATATGCAAGTCGCTTTTTCGTGATATACTGATACACCGTAAGACCCGTTGCACCCGGGAATATATGGCACAGATGATACTTTGAAATAAAAAACTTCTTTTCTATATCAGAGAGCGATATATCCGAGGTATAGTTCTTGTTTATATACTCTATAATCTGTCTTAACTGAGTATTACCTATGGAAGACTCCGAGAAAAGCGTGGTATTATCCATAAGATGCAGTAGCTCAATTATGATACTCTTTACTATAATAGTATCTATGCTCTTGAAATTGTCCGAATACTTTTTAAGACGCATTATTGCATCATATATACCGCTTGTACGAACAGTTTTTGCATCTATCTTGTTTCCGGGATATTTTTCGGGATTGGTAAACTGTTCCTCGTACATTTCAAGACCATTTTCAAAAAAATCGGGCGAAAGATTAAGAACTATTCTGTTGTAGCGTTTGTTACTGCAATGATATACTCTGTGAAGCTGATTCTTTCTTATTATAATAATGTCACCCGGCTCAAGGTCGTAGGTGTTTTCTTCAACAACAAATTTGGAATCGCCCTCAAGGAAGAGATATATTTCGTATCCGTCATGCACATGGAGCTGAAAGTTGACGCTTGACGGATGCTCGGTTATGTTTTGCCAAAGTCCGTATTTTTTCAAATTACTCGCTCCTATCAAAGCCTTCTTTTCTGTATCTTATAAGTGCAACTACCGAAGAAACCATATTGAACGATTCGCACAGTATTCCGCCAAGGCTGAAGTTGAAGATGTTGTGTACTATCCATGCAGGTGACATAAGACTCACCTGGAAATATCTTATGTGCTTGCCGTTACCCTTCCACATAAGGATACTCATAATAAATAAGGTTACAAACGGGAGTGCCGCTATGAAAATCATAAACCAATCGCCCCATACAAGGTAAGACGAGAAAGCGAAGCAAGCAGTATAAAGAGCATTTACGACAATCAGCTTCCACAGCTTTTTATCTTCCTTTGAGAAAATCAAGCCTCTTATAAGATTGGTAAGATTGAAAAGTGCTCCCGCATACGCATCTATAAGCAAGAAGTTAATTACGAATGCAAAGCTTCCTACACCCTGCATTATAAAAAAGTTTCTGTTCTTTTTGCATTGGAAGGACCAAACAATAATTACAAGTCCAACAAGACCAAAAGCCTGCGCAATAATTTCTTTTGTTGTCATATTAATTCCTCCATTAATTTGCCGATTTTGCTATTTTCTTTGCCTGATAAAGCTTCTTATCAGCATTATTTAAAAGTTCTGTAACGTGTGTCATACCATCGTAAATTGCCACACCCATGCTCATCTTTATATCAAAATCATCGCGAAAATCGATATTATCAAGTTCTTTCTGAATTTCGGATATTATTTCCTCTGCTTGTCCTTCTTCGACTGTATCGGTAATGATAACGAATTCATCTCCGCCTATTCTGAAAACCTCGGAATTGTATTTTTTACTCACCTTCAACAGAACAGAAGATATAAGTATAAGTGCTCTGTCACCTTCGAGATGTCCCCATGTATCGTTTATGTGTTTAAAATTATCAAGGTCGCAGGCGATGATACAAAAGGAATCATTTTTATCTCTTGCGTACTGCTGAAGCTGTTCGTGTATTTCCTCATCCATGCCGTATCTATTGTGAAGCTTTGTGAGGTTGTCTGTTCTTATCTTATTGTATTGTTCTGTGATAAACATAGTTACCATAGCAAGAGTCGAAATATATATAGGCAAATTAATATCATATTTGCTCGAAACATAAGCTAAAATGCCAAAAACAAGAAAAGCTACAACACCTGCAATTTTTGAAGTAAAACCGCACATATGCTTTATTGCAAATGCATATGTGCACCAACAAAATCCCGACAAAGCAAAGATTATTGTATAAGCGTATGTTAAACCAACATGGTTAAACAGATCCATGCATACCGAAAGCACTAGCGCAACAGCTGAAAACAAATAAACAAGCTTTAGTCTATTCCATAAAGTATCGGGGTTTTTACTGCGGAAAAACCACAAAACAGATATAAGTAAAACGCATAAAATCTTTGCTTCGACTGCTAAAAAAGTATTCATATTTTCACTCTCTTTTTTGAAGTTAATTTAACACCAAGAAAAATAAGTAGCGGGAAGATAACCGCACAAAGCATACCTGCCTTGATGGCACTGCCGTGCACAGTAAAAAACGATGCTCCCCCTGCAACAACTTCAGGTCCTATTGTACAGCCTATATCTCCACCCACCGCAAGAAGTCCGAACATGGCTGTGGATTTACCCGGAAGTGTTTTGGTAGCAAGAGACAAAGAACCCGGCCACATAATAGCAACCGAAAGACCACATATACCACAGCAGAGTAGCGCAACAACGGGAGTTTTTATAAGCGAAGCACCTAAAAATGTACATGCGGTTACTACTGCGCATATTATAAGATACTTACGAAGATTGAGTTTTTCGGCATTTTTGGAATAGAATGTTCTGCCTATTGCCATGCAAAGTGCAAACATACTTGCTCCGAGTAAATCTCCCAATGTTTTGGAAACCCTAAGGCCTTCCTCTGCAAAATATGATACCCACTGTGCCATGGATTGTTCTGCAGCACCAGAGCACACCATAACAAAGAAGAACAGTATAAATCCTTTTTGTTTCCACAAAGAACGAACTGAAGTTTTTTCATCTTCTTCACTTTGAAGTGAACACATGGGAACTTTGGTAAAAAGAAGCATGGCAACAAACGGCAAAAGTGCCC
>JAZLCB010000427.1:0-4107 GCA_045614005.1 Clostridia bacterium | reverse complement strand
TTGTCCGTTTTGCCATAATGCTTTCCTTGTAGATTTAGACGGCAGGGAGGAAACTATTTCTGCCGAATATGTATTAGATTACCTCAAAAAGCGCAAGGGTATACTTGACGGCGTGTGTATCACAGGCGGAGAGCCGCTTATACACAAGGAGCTTCGCGATTTTATTAAAGCGGTAAAGGAACTTGGCTACAGCGTCAAGCTGGATACAAACGGCAGTTTTCCCAAAAAGCTCAAGGCTCTTGTTGAAGACGGACTTATAGACTATGTGGCAATGGATATCAAAAATTGTCTTTCAAAATATCATATCACTTCGGGCTGTGACAAATTGAATATTTCCGATATAGAGGAGAGTATAAAGTTTCTTATGGAAGAAAATGTGGATTATGAGTTCCGCACAACAGTTGCGGCAGAACTCCACACACCACAAGATATAGATGAGCTTACACAATATATAGTGGGTGCCAAAAAATATTTTATTCAAAATTTTGTCGATTCGGGCAATATTTTGCAAGAAAATTTGCATCCCGTAGATGAAAAAACGCTTAAAATCATGGAAAACACTGCAAAGAAGCATATAGAAACCGCATGTATACGCGGTTAACAACATTTAGATATGTTTTTTTAAAAAAACACAATATATTGTGTTTTTGCTATTGACAATGTGCAAAATAGATGGTACAATGATATCACATTCGAAATAATTCTAGGAGGGATATCATGTATAATGTTGTAAAAAGAGACGGCAAGCTAACAAGCTTCGACCTTTCCAAAATCAGCACAGCCATCAAGCAGGCTTTCGATGCTTGTTCAAGACAATATAATGATGACATCATAGACTTTCTTGCATTAAAGGTTACCGCACAGTTTGAACCTCAGATTGAGGATATGAAGATAAGTGTGGAACACATTCAGGACAGCGTAGAATCTGTTCTTATCAAAGCGGGTTATGACGATGTTGCCAAAGCATATATCGTATACCGTCGCCAGAGAGAAAACATCCGTAACATAGGCGCTACCATGGTAGACTACAAGTCTATTGTAGATAACTACTTAAACATCAACGACTGGCGTGTTAAAGAAAACTCCACCGTTACATATTCTGTAGGTGGTCTTATCTTAAGCAACTCCGGTGCTATCACAGCCAACTACTGGCTTTCCGAAATCTATGATGATGAAATCGCAAATGCACACCGCAATGCAGATATTCACATCCACGACCTTTCCATGCTCACAGGTTACTGTGCAGGTTGGTCCTTAAAACAGCTTATTCAGGAAGGTCTTGGCGGTGTACCCGGTAAGATTACATCCGCACCTGCAAGCCACCTTGCTACACTCTGTAACCAGATGGTTAACTTCCTTGGTATAATGCAGAACGAATGGGCAGGCGCTCAGGCATTCTCCTCATTCGATACCTACCTTGCTCCCTTTGTTAAGGTGGATAACTTAAGCTATGATCAGGTTAAAAAGTGCATAGAATCCTTTATCTACGGTGTTAACACACCTAGCCGTTGGGGTACACAGGCTCCCTTCTCCAATATCACACTTGACTGGGTAGTTCCCAATGACCTTTCCGAGCTCAACTGTATAGTTGGCGGCAAGGAAATGGACTTCAAGTACAAGGATTGCCAGAAGGAAATGGATATGGTAAACAAAGCGTTTATCGAAATCATGATCGAAGGCGATGCAAACGGCAGAGGATTCCAGTATCCTATCCCCACATATTCTATCACAAGCAATTTCGATTGGTCCGATACCGAAAACAATCGTCTCCTCTTCGAGATGACTTCCAAGTACGGTACACCTTACTTCTCCAACTATATCAACAGCGATATGGAACCCAGCGATGTAAGAAGTATGTGCTGCAGACTCCGTCTTGACCTTCGTGAGCTTCGTAAGAAGTCCGGTGGTTTCTTCGGTAGCGGTGAATCCACAGGTTCTGTTGGTGTTGTTACCATCAATATGCCCAGAATAGCATACCTTGCAAAGGACGAAAAAGACTTCTACAACCGTCTCGACAAGATGATGGATATATCTGCTCGTTCCTTAAAGGTTAAGAGAACAGTTATCAGCAAGCTCCTTAATGTAGGTCTCTATCCTTACACAAAGAGATACTTAGGAAGCTTCGACAACCACTTCTCCACAATCGGTCTTGTTGGTATGAACGAAGTTGGCTTAAATGCTAAGTGGCTCAAGGCAGACCTTACAAGCGAAAAGACTCAGGAGTTTACCAAGGATGTATTAAATCATATGCGTGAGCGTCTTTCCGACTATCAGATGGAATACGGCGATCTCTACAACCTCGAAGCTACACCTGCAGAGTCCACAGCTTTCCGTCTTGCTAAGCACGACCTCAAGCACTATCCCGAAATCATTACCGCAGGCGAAGATGACGGCACACCTTACTACACAAACAGTTCACATCTTCCCGTTGGTTATACAGACGGTATATTCTCCGCACTTGATATTCAGGATGAACTCCAGACACTTTACACATCGGGTACAGTATTCCACGCTTTCCTTGGCGAAAAGCTCCCCGATTGGAAGGCTGCAGCTTCCCTTGTACGCAAGGTAGCAGAGAACTATCGCTTACCTTACTATACACTTTCGCCCACATACTCCGTATGTAAGAAGCACGGATATCTCCCCGGCGAGCAGTTCACCTGCCCCGAATGTGGCGAAACCACAGAGGTATACAGCCGTATCACAGGTTACTATCGTCCCGTACAGAACTGGAACGACGGTAAGTCTCAGGAGTACAAAGAGCGTAAGGTATACGACATAGCAAACTCCAAGCTTACAAGAGAGGGCAGACCCACAGAAACCAAGTGCGAAGCATGTGAAGAAAAGCAGGCTGTTGCAGACGGCAACTACCTCTTTACTACAGCTACATGCCCCAACTGTAAGATAGCTTGCACACTTTTAGATAAGAACGGCATCGCATATACAAAGCTTCTTGCAGACGAAAACAAAGAGCTCGCTACAGCACTCGAGGTTAAGCAGGCTCCCACACTTGTTATGGTTGAAGGTGGCGTTGCTACTAAGTATGCCGGTGTTTCCGATATCAAAAAGGCATTGAAAGTGTGATTTGAATGAATTTATACGATATTATCATTATAGGCGGTGGCCCTGCGGGGCTTACCGCCGCAATATATGCAGGCAGAGCAAATAAGAAAGTTCTCATACTCGAAAAGGGCACTTTCGGCGGTCAGATTACCTCATCGCCCAAGGTGGAGAACATACCCGGCTTTATGAGCGTTACAGGTAACGAGTTTGCCGAAAAGCTCATAGAACAGGCAATGGGTCTTGATGCAGAAATAGAATGTTGCGAAGCTCTTAAGATAATAAAAGGCAACCCCCATACGGTTGTTACCGATGAAGGCGAGTATAGTGCCAAGGCTGTTATAATTGCTACAGGTACTAAGCATAGACTTCTCGGCTTGGATAGGGAAGAGGATTTTATAGGCGAGGGCATATCGTTTTGTGCGGTGTGTGACGGTGCTTTCTATGAAGGCAAGACCGTAGCTGTTATAGGCGGAGGTAATTCTGCTTTGCAGGAAGCTATTCTCCTTTCCGAAACAAGCAAGAAGGTGTATGTAGTACAGAACCTCGATTACCTCACAGGCGAAGATAAGCTTCAGCAAATCATAGCCAAGAAGGATAATATAGAGGTTATATTGGGCACAGTAGTAGACAAGTTCTTGGGCGAAAAAGAGCTTACAGGCATTACCGTATCTACAAATGGTGCTACACGCGACATAGATGTAGATGGCGTATTTATTGCTATAGGACTTCTTCCGCAGAACGAGCCATTTGCCGATGCTGTGGAATTAAATGACTACGGCTATGTGGTATCGGGCGAGGATTGCCTCACAAATACCGAAGGTATTTTCGTTGCAGGCGATTGCCGTACCAAAAGAATCCGTCAGGTTGCAACTGCAGCTGCAGACGGTGCTGTAGCAGCACTTGCTGCATGCAGTTATTTAGAATAGAGATAAAAAGGGACTGTAAATTAATTCAAAAAATTAATTTACAGTCCCTTTGGGAATAGGAAAAAATGATTCAGAATTGTCAAATCGAGCTCAAAGCAAGGCAGTGCCTTGCTTTGAG
>JAZLCB010000426.1:0-4508 GCA_045614005.1 Clostridia bacterium | reverse complement strand
TGTCGGACAGAATTGGCATAATGGCAAAAGGCAATTTGGTAGCCACAGGTACTTCGGATGAACTTAAAGTTCAGGCAGATGCCGAAAGTTTTGAGGATGCATTTGTAAAAATAGCGACAGGCGGTGAATTGCAATGAGAACACTAAATTTTTCAAAAAGAAATTTCAAGGAAATCATCAGAGATCCGTTAAGCCTCATTTTTGCTGTGATTCTGCCTTTGTTTCTGCTGTTTATATTTCAGCAGTTCAATATACCAAACGAAAGCTACAATCTCGAAAATTTCACGCCCGGAATTGTGATTTTCGGTTTTTCGTTTATAACTCTTTTTACAGCTATGCTTATCAGTAAGGACAGGACAACCTCGTTACTTATAAGACTCGCTGTAAGCCCCATGAAGCCCATGGAGTATATATCAGGATATATACTTTCGATTGTTCCTGTTATATTAATTCAGAATGTATTGTTCTTTATTCTGGCAATCATCCTTGGACTTGATTTCAGCATAAATATAATATTGGCAATCCTTGTATCAATCGTTATTGCGGTTTTGTTTATCTCAATTGGTATTATTATTGGATGTATCGCTTCCGAAAAGGCTTCTTCGGGTATATCGAGTATCGTAGTTCAGCTTGTGTGCTTTACAAGCGGAATGTATTTCCCAAAGGAGATGCTCGGAAAAGCTTTTGGCAAGGTTTGCGAATATCTGCCGTTTGAATCATGCCTTGCAATATTAAAGGGGATAATGAATAATAACTTAGAAATTATAGAAGCAAGAAATGTATTTGTATTTGTGATTTATACTATTATTGCCTTTATGCTGTCCGTAATTATTTTCAGGCAGAAATTATCAAGCGACAAATAAAATTTTATGCTTTTGCCCTAAAACTGTTGAAATATAACCTTTTTTGTGGTAATATGTTAAAGTAAATTTCGGATATGCCGTGCATAATCATACTTGACGGTTACTTTTGTAGTAACCGTCGCTTTTTAACGGAGTGATACTATGTATAAGATTATTGAAAAAAAGATTTTGAACGAAGCGGTTATTCAGCTTAAGATAGAAGCCCCTCTTGTTGCCGCAAAAGCAGAACCGGGTCAGTTCATCATTTTAAGAGTAGATAAGGACAGCGAGAGAATCCCCCTTACCGTTGCCGGTGTTAATACTTTAAACGGTACGGTTAAAATTATTTTTCAGGTTGTAGGTGCTACTACCGAAAAGCTCGCTCACAAGGCTGAGGGTGATTTTATCGAAGATTTTGTCGGTCCTCTCGGCGAACCCACACATACAGACGGCATAAAGAAGGTTTGTATTGTAGGCGGTGGTGTGGGCTGTGCCATAGCGATGCCCGTAGCAGAGAAGTTTCACGAATTAGGAGCTGAGGTTACAAGCATTATCGGCTTCAGAAACAAAGACCTTGTTATCCTTGAAGAAGAATTCACAGCGTGCTCGGATACATTAAAAATCGTTACCGACGACGGCTCTTACGGCGAAAAGGGCAATGTAACAATGCCTCTTAAGGAAATGCTCGAAAACGGCGAAAAATTCGACATGATTATAACCATAGGACCGCTTATTATGATGAAGTTTGTTGTTCTCACGGCAAAAACCTTTGATATACCCGTAACCGTTTCCATGAACCCAATTATGATAGACGGTACAGGCATGTGCGGAGGTTGCAGACTTACCCTTAATGTAGACGGCAAAAAGGTAACAAAGTTTGCGTGTGTAGACGGCCCCGATTTCAACGGTTACGAAGTTGACTTCGACGAGGCTATGCAGCGTGGTCGTATGTACTATGGATTCGAAAGACATGCCCACGAGGAAACATGCAATTTGTTCAAAAAGGAGGTAAACTGATATGGCAAAAGCAAATATGTCACTTACCAGAAACCCGATGCCGACTCAGGATGCCAAAGTCCGTGCACACAACTTTGATGAGGTAGCACTCGGCTACTCGGAAGAGACCGCCATAGATGAGGCTATGCGTTGCCTTAATTGCAAAAACATGCCTTGTGTTGACGGTTGCCCTGTTAAAATACATATTCCCGACTTTATCTCTGCAATAAAAGAAGGCGATTTTGAAGGTGCATATCAGATTATTTCAAAGACATCTTCGCTTCCTGCAGTATGCGGAAGAGTATGCCCTCAGGAAACACAATGTGAATCCAGGTGCGTAAGAGGTATCAAAGGCGAATCCGTAGGTATCGGCAGACTCGAAAGATTTGTTGCCGATTGGCACAATACATTTGCAACTGCAGAAGTTACCAAACCCGAGTCAAACGGTCACAAGGTTGCCGTTGTGGGTTCAGGTCCGTCGGGGCTCACCTGTGCGGGCGACCTTGCAAAAAAAGGCTATGATGTAACCGTATATGAGGCACTCCATACAGCAGGCGGTGTTCTTGTTTACGGTATTCCCGAGTTCCGTCTTCCCAAGGCTATTGTTGCCAAGGAAGTAGACACATTAAACAAACTCGGTGTCAGGATAGAAACCAATGTTGTAATAGGCAAAACTCTCACCGTAGACGAACTCTTTGATATGGGCTTTGAAGCTGTATTCATAGGTTCGGGTGCAGGACTTCCCAACTTTATGGGTATCCCCGGCGAAACCCTTTGCGGTGTATATTCTGCCAATGAGTTTTTAACCAGAAGTAACCTCATGAAGGCATACCTCGACAATCCGCAGACACCCATTATGAAGGGTGGCAATGTTGCTGTTGTAGGTGGCGGTAACGTTGCTATGGATGCCGCACGAACAGCACTCAGACTTGGCGCGGACAATGTTTATATTGTATACCGCCGTTCCATGGATGAGCTTCCTGCAAGACGCGAAGAGGTAGAACACGCAGAGGAGGAGGGTATAGAATTCCGCCTTTTATGCAATCCTACCGGAATTATAGGATATAATAATCCCGATGATGCAAAAGATCCCAAAAACGGCTTTGTTAAGGGTATGCGTTGCATAAGAATGGAGCTCGGCGAGCCTGATGCAAACGGCAGAAGACGCCCCGTTGAAGTTAAGGGCAGCGAATTCGAGATAGATGTTGATACAGTTATCATGTCTATAGGTACATCGCCCAATCCGCTTATAAAATCCACTACAGACGGACTCGAAGTTAATTCAAGAGGCGGTATAATAGTTAATGAGGACGGTTTAACCTCACGAAATGCAGTATATGCAGGCGGTGATGCCGTAACAGGTGCCGCAACTGTTATTTCTGCTATGGGTGCAGGCAAAACAGCCGCAAATGCTATTGATCAGTATTTGACAAACAAATAATTTATTTTTAAAAACACCGACAAATCCAGGGTTTGTCGGTGTTTTTTCATGCTTTTTGATGTTTGTAATTCTTTGAAATCGCAGAAAAACAAGAAAAAACAAATAAAAACAAATAAAAAACAAAAATTTTCATCAAAAAAAGCTTGATATTTGAAAGAGTTTGTGGTATTATTATTCATAGTAATGAATCATACGGGGTAGTAGCCTTTGTATGAATACGAGGAGCAATCATATGAAAAGATCAAAACGTATTGAAACACTCGATAAAAGACCGGTAAATCTTGACGGATACATACACGAATGGCCGGAGATGGGCTTTGCTGCAATGAAGAGTCCATACGACCCAAAACCCTCTGTCAAGGTGGAAAACGGTGCAATAGTTGAACTGGATGGTAAAAGAAGAGAAGACTTCGACTTTATCGACCAGTTTATAGCTGATTATGCCATAAATATCGAAAGAGCAGAAAAGTCAATGGCTGTATCATCACTCGATATTGCCAGAATGATTGTAGATATCAATGTTTCCAGAAAGGAGATATTGGAGCTCATCTCGGGTATAACCCCTGCTAAGATGACAGAGGTTATGAACCACCTTAATGTAGTTGAGCTTATGATGGGTATGCAGAAGATCCGTGCTCGTAAGATGCCCGGTAATCAGGCACACATCACAAACCTCAAGGACGATCCGGTTCAGCTTGCTGCAGATGCTGCAGAAGGTGCTCTCCGCGGTTTTGCTGAAGAGGAAACTACAATGGGCGTAGCAAGATACGCACCCCTTAGTGCCATAGCGCTTTTAATCGGTTCACAGGTAGGTCGCCCCGGTGTACTTACTCAGTGTTCCGCAGAAGAAGCTACAGAGCTTGAACTTGGTATCCGTGGTCTTACCACATATGCCGAAACACTTTCTGTATACGGTACAGAAAAGGTATTTGTAGATGGTGACGACACACCGTACTCCAAAGCATTCTTAAACTCTGCATATGCTTCCAGAGGTCTTAAGGTACGTTTTACATCCGGTTCGGGTAGTGAAGTCCTCATGGGCTACAGCGAAAAGAAATCCATGCTCTACTTAGAGTGCCGTTGCCTTTATGTTACAAAGGGCGCAGGCAGTCAGGGTATTCAGAATGGTTCTGTAAGCTGTATCGGTATCCCCGGTTCAGTTCCCGGAGGTATCCGCGAAGTAATGAGCGAAAACCTCGTTGCTGCACTCTTAGGCCTTGAATGTGCTTC
>JAZLCB010000425.1:0-1813 GCA_045614005.1 Clostridia bacterium | reverse complement strand
AGTTTTTTTATTTTGTTCAATTTAGGAGGATAACTTATGGATAAGACACTGTATCTTGTACTCGAAAACGGCAAGATTTTTGAAGGTTACAGTATTGGTGCCGACGGTGAATTCATTGGAGAAACCGTTTTTCAAACTGCTGTTTTAGGCTACAATGAATTATTAAACGACCCTGCGTACAGCGGACAGATTGTCGTTCAGACATTCCCGTTAATCGGAAACTACGGCATAATTGCAGACGAACTTGACAGCAAAGTTCCCGCAATCGGCGCTTACATTGTTAAATCCATATGTGACGCTCCATCAAACTTCAGATGTGGTGGCAAGCTCGAAGATTATCTTAAAGAAAAAGGAATCATCGGTCTTGCAGGAATAGACACAAGAGAGCTTACAAAAATTCTCCGTGACTTCGGAACAATGAACGGTAAGATTACAAGTGATATTACAAACATTGAACAAATCACAAGCGAGCTCAAAGCATTCAAGCCTGCTTCTTCTCTTGAAAAAGTTAGCACAAATGAATCCAAAATATACAAAGCAGAAAATGAAACTGCCAGAGTTTCTTTACTCGATTTAGGTGCTACCGATTCTTTTGCAGAATCCTTCGCTACCTGCGGTATAACAGTAACTTCTGTTCCATATAACACCAAAGCTGATGAACTTACTGCTTCCGGTGCAGACGGTGTTATAATTTCACAAGGCCCCGGAAACCCCAATGATTATCCCGAAATAATTGAACAAATCAAAATTCTCATTTCAAAAAACATTCCTATATACGCTTGCGGTCTCGGTCATGAGCTTTGCGCTCTTGCTCTCGGTGCAGAAATAACTAAGCACCAGTTCGGACACAGAGGCGTAAATCAACCTGTAAAAGATACAAAAACAGGCAAAATATATATAACTACACAAAACCATGGCTACATCGTTAAGGAAAATACTCTCCCTTCAACAGCATGTGTAAGCTTTGTAAATGTTAATGATAAAACTATTGAAGGTTTTACAACTCCCGGAATAATTTCCACACAGTTTGCACCCAACCTTTGCAAAGGTCCTCACAACACAAGTTTTATTATTGACAGCTTCAAAAACATCATGAAAGGAGACAAATAATATGCCACTTAATAAAAACCTCAAAAAAGTTATGGTTATAGGCTCCGGTCCTATAGTTATCGGTCAGGCGGCTGAATTCGATTATGCAGGTACACAGGCTTGTCGTGCATTAAAGCAGGCAGGTCTGGAGGTTGTTCTTGTAAACTCCAACCCTGCTACAATAATGACAGATAACGCAATGGCTGATGAAATTTATCTTGAGCCCCTTAACCTTCCTACTATTAAGCGTATTATTGAAAAAGAAAAGCCCGACAGTCTTCTTTCTACTCTTGGCGGTCAGACAGGTCTTACCCTTTCCATGCAGCTTGCTAAAGAAGGATTTTTAGAAAAACACGGTGTTACACTTCTTGGTGCAAAACCCGAAACAATAGACAAAGCAGAAGACAGACAGATGTTCAAGGACACTATGGAATCCATAGGACAGCCTTGTATCCCTTCAACCGTTGTAACTACCGTTGAAGCTGCTGTAGATTTTGCAAACGAAATAGGCTATCCGCTTATAATCCGCCCTGCATTTACTCTCGGTGGTACAGGTGGCGGTATTGCTCACGACGAAGAAGAATTAAGAGAAATATCTGCAAACGGACTTTACCAGTCCCCTATTACACAGATACTCGTAGAAAAATGCATTTCCGGTTGGAAGGAAATAGAATTCGAAGTTATCCGCGACAGCCTTGGTAATACTATTGCTGTATGCTCAATG
>JAZLCB010000424.1:0-2418 GCA_045614005.1 Clostridia bacterium | reverse complement strand
TGAAAAAAGGAACAGGTACTCATTATCCATATATTACAGATGGACTGGGTTGGGGTATTATTGAAGATACTTGCCCTGAAGAACTATTGAATCAGATTAAGACAAATGAAATAAGGAAATTTGATTTAGAAACCAGCAATTGTTTGCTTAAAGGTATGGTTCAGCGTATGCAAGAAGCATATGAAGATTTTGAAGACTTGGATTAAATGCATATTATGAATATATAGGCATAGTCTATTCTACATTTAATATAATAGTTTGCCGATAATAAATATTTACATGTCGGGCAGGAAAATCTATTATTTCTGCGGGTTCTAATGGGTTTTGTTCAAGGAAAAACAGTTGAAAAAAATAGGAAAAAGTTAGTAGGTCCTATTATTCACTGTTCTCCTGTCTTGACACGAGTAAGAATTTTGTCGAATGATATCGAAAGGAGAGGTTTTATGACTAAAACTAAAAAGGTTATAATAGGTTTGCTAATTGCAGTTGTTTCTATTTTAGCAATTTTTAAGGTGTTATCTGTTTTGGAACTTTTTAGTTTATTTATAGAACAGAAACCACCTCAAATTACAGAGGGTGAATTTCCTTTTGTTGTTGAATATGAAATTGATGGTGAAAGATACATAATTGAAGATACGGTGGTTTGCTCTTTTGACGGATATGACCATTCGGCTTGGTTTGCCAAACCAAGAACATGGAATGAACATTTGAAAAGCGGAGAAGAAGAGAAACGAATTATTTTACACGAAGAAAATAATTATTCCGTATTAACTCCAGGAAGACTAAATGAACAATCGAGAGTTGTTTTGAATTATGGAAGAGGAGCATACTATATGGGAGATGAAACTAACTCTAGAAGTATGATATATGCTAAGCCGTTTTTCTATTATTCTGAAAGATACAAGACTGACGAAAAAACAACATATAACACAGGAGAAAAACTTTCTGAAAAAGAATTAGAAAAACACTTTGGTATTAAAATAATACGATTTGAGTTTAGTAAACCCATAATGAATAAATTTAAATAATTTTTAGTTAAAAATTTAATACAATAGTTTGCCGATAATAAATATTTACATATCGGGCAGGAAAATCTGATATTCCTGCGGGTTCTGATGAAAATGTTCGGGTGAATTTAGTAGGTCTTATTATTCACTGTTCTCCGGACTTGACACGAACTATATGGATGTGTCGAATGATGTCGAAAGAAAAAAGCCTCCCCTGAGTAAGGGGAGGTGGGTTTGCGAAGCAAACTCGGAGGGGTTGTAAATGGAAAGAAAACATAATACTGACTTAACAAATAACGCAAGAACTTTGCGTAAAAAAATGAACCTGTTTATAAAAGCAGATAATTTTAAAACGAGCTTTATTATTATTTTTGTTGCAGATATTGCGCTTATAGTGTTTGGATTACAAGAAAACACTTTTAATAGCTTTTTGATAATGGCAGGTGTACTTACAATTCTTTTTATTGTGTTGTGGTTATTCGCCGGAAACGAAGGCTTGTTAATAGAGGATGGCAAAGTGTTCTATAAAAGTTTTCGGAAGAAATATTATGACATAAATGAGATAGCCGGATTACATATTGTTAAAGACCAGATAACACTTGGCGGGTATAGTTCGATTAGAATTAACTTGAAGAATAAATATAAAATAATTTATCTGAAAGATAGAGATTATAAAAATTTCAGTACAGATGACGGTATACATGATTTTTATGTTCATCATAGTAAGCATATCCTTTTTACTACCATATATGATGAAAGAGTTATAGAATATTTTAAGTTCAGGGGCATTACAGTTACAGGGGAAACGGATTCGGGTATCTATAAGGATGTTTAAATTTGACGAAATAGGTAGAGAAAAAACTCAAAAGGAGGATTTCTTATGAAAAAAGTATTAGCATTACTACTCATTTTCATCCTTGCTTTCGGAAGCACCGTCAGCTTAGCAGAGGGTGAGCCTTCCGTATGGGCTATCGAGGAAGTGTCCGAGGCAATAGAGCTTGGCTTTGTGCCCGAGGATATGCAGACCGGTTACAAAAGCAATATCACAAGGGCGGAGTTTGCCAAGGTGTCTGTGCTCTTTGCCGCGCGTCAATACGGCATGGAATCAGAAGAGTTTGTTAACTACTATCTTGCAGAGCATGTAGATGGTGAGGGCGCACAGCTAACCTTTAAGAAAGACGAATTTACCGATATAGCAGATTCCGAGCATAAGTATTATATCGAAGCCGCCAATTCCATAGGCATTGTACAGGGCAAGGGCAACGGCATATTCGATCCCGATGCATTTATCACTCGCGAGGAAGCGGCTACTATGCTCCTTAGGACATATTTCTGCTACGGAAGTGCAGTCAAGCTTGGTGCAAAAAGCGCCGAGGTTGATAACTTCAGCGATGCACAGCAGATTTCATCT
>JAZLCB010000423.1:0-2061 GCA_045614005.1 Clostridia bacterium | reverse complement strand
GGTCGAAGAGTTTTAAAACTATCAATTTTGGATAAGACAAGTAAAAACTCGCAGAGAATATTGAACATATTTTCAAGAGTTTTTACGCGGTATTAGACCAAATTGGTGATTTAAAACCATGCGGAGTTAGACTCCCATGTGCTTAGAAATTAGGCGGAGTGGAAACCCAAAGTACGGATGCATTGGACTTTCCGTTATTTGTTATGTAATGTGTCTGGTTGGTTTTGTAGTAAAAGCTCTCGTTCTTTTTAACCTTGAACTTCTGACTGCCAAGATGCAGGATTACACTTCCCGAAAGCACAAAGCCGAATTCCTCGCCCTCGTGGGGATCGTCCACATAGGAAGTACCGCCCGGAAGAAGAGTAACAATAATAGGCTCCATATCGTGCTTTTGCGAATTGGGGACAATCCAGTTTACTATGTTGCCGTCCTCTTTGTTTTCCTTAACGAATACATCGCTTTGCGAAAAAACAACATCGGTATCCGCGGCATCGTTGAAAAAGTCTTTAAGGTCAGTACCCAGACATTGCAAAAGGTCGGAAAGAGTGGATATGGACGGAGATGCAAGGTCCCTCTCTACCTGAGATATAAAACCTTTGGAAAGCTCGCATCTGTCTGCAAGTTCCTCCTGTGTTAAATTGTTTTTAATTCTTAATCTTTTGAGCTTACTGCCTATTTCCATATGGCTCACAGATTTGATAATTTACAAACCTGCTTCCTCCTCCCTTGGCACACTATTTTAAATAAAAAGTTTAGTAAAACTGTTGGCACTTAATATTAAGTAAAAAGTTTAGTTAAACTAAACTCAAAATGGTACGAAATCAATTATAATATTAATTTACCCCTATGTCAATAGGTAGAACAAAAAATATAATTACTTTAAAAGTTTTTGGGAGCCTTTGTACTTTGCGGGGGTGATTCCCATCTTGTTTTTAAAGAGACGATACCCGTAGGAAACATCGGTAATTCCTACGCTTTCGCAAGCCAGTTTGAAGGGCAAGGATTTATTTATCATAAGCTCGGATATAAGACGGATTTTTTCGGTATTTATGTACTGACCTATGGTTGTGCCCGTTTCCTTTTTAAAAACGGAATTAAGATATATCGAAGTTCTTTCCAAAGAGGCTGAAATATCGGATAAATCAATATTTTCGCAAAGGTGTTCGGATACATACCTCTTGATTTTGTAGCAAAGTATGGACGAATTATGCATATTGTCAAGATATTCAGCTTTGAATTTATTGTGAAGCAATTCGAGCATACCCAAGGCACAGAGTGATGATGAAAATTCATTGATTTTTCGCGATATCGAAAGGTCGGATACAATGGAATACAGTTGTTTTTTTATCATATCCGCTGTTCTGCTCGATTGTGTGACAAAAGGCAGTATAAGTCCACCAAAGTCCTGCGGGATTTCCTCCTTGCTTTTTGCCACTTCAAAAGTAAAATCGGAAACGAGCTGAACTGTACAGTGCAAATGGCTCGAACTACTCTTAAGTTTAAAAGGCAGAGTCCTCAAAAGGACAAACACACTGCCCTCGGGCGCAAGCATTGTTTTCTCCCCCAGGGTAACCTCCATAGCGCCCTCCTTTACATAGACAATCTCCAGACTGTTTTCGAGCATTTGGCGCGTGTAATTGTAATTTTCTGCCTGAAAATGGTGCGCAAAACCAATATGCGGGATCTCTTTAAACGATATAAGTGCGTAATACATTATCTTACACCTCCACAGTAAATCTACCACAAAATATTTGTTTTGTCCATATATTTTTGTTTTTGGAATTGAAGTGGAATTCATCTTTGTGTATAATGCACTTAAAAATATCTATAAGGAGGATATTACCATGAAAAAGTATTACTTCTTTTTTGTTGATGATGTTATCTGGGCACTGCGCGACCTTTCGAGAGAAAAGCCCAAATCTCTCTTTGACAGTCCATTTTTCAAAATGTTGAAAAAAGCACACGACAGATACGGAGTCAAAACACAGCTTCATCTTTTCTACAGAACAGATTTCTACTACGGCATGGACGAGTTTACCCTTTCCGAAGTGCCCGATACCT
>JAZLCB010000422.1:0-4852 GCA_045614005.1 Clostridia bacterium | reverse complement strand
GTTAACGGTAGCGGTAAGCATAACAACTGGTCGCTTACTACTGATGATGGTATCAATCTTTTAAAACCGGGTAAAACACCTTATGACAATTTGCAGTTCTTGATTTTCTTCTGTGCAGTTATAAAGGCTGTAGATGAATATCAGGATCTTTTAAGAATTTCTATTGCAAGTGCGGCAAACGACCATCGTCTTGGCGGACACGAAGCTCCTCCGGCCATTGTTTCCATGTTCATTGGAGAACAGTTCGAGGCGATTCTTGAAGCATATGAACACGATGATGCATATGCCGAAAAGAAGAAAGAAAAGATGGAAATCGGTGCTCATGTTATTCCTACATTTACAAAGGACAAAACAGACAGAAACCGTACATCGCCGTTTGCGTTTACCGGTAATAAATTCGAGTTCAGAATGCTCGGTTCTTCCGCTTCTGTATCCGAACCGAATGTTGTTTTAAATACAATAGTTGCCGAAGAATTGATACAGTTTGCAGATATACTTGAAAAATCTTCTAATTTTGACGAGAGCGTTCATGCTATAGTTCGCGATACCGTTAAGAATCATAAGCGCATTATATTCAATGGTAACAACTATGCAGAAGAATGGGTAGAGGAAGCAAAGAACAGGGGACTTTCCAACTATAAGACCACTCCCGAAGCTATTCCTCACTTTACTGACAAAAAGAACGTAGAGTTATATATGAAGCATGCTATCTATACCGAAACCGAGATGCACTCCAGATGTGAAATTCTCCTCGAGAATTATGCCAATATCATAAACATAGAGGCACTTACACTTTTGGAAATGGCTAAAAAGGATATAATTCCGTCGGTACTCTCTTATATCAAGGAGATTGCAGATGTTGCAAATTCCAAGCGTGCATTTATTAAGACAATCAATACAGAGGTTGAGGAGCAACTTGCTACAATGCTTTCCGACAATGTATATAAACTCACAGGTCTTGTAAAAACATTGGAAGAAAATCTTGACAAGGCAAAAAGCTACGCGGATTGTGCCGAAAAGCTCGCTTCGTTCTATCATGACAATATACTCAGCGTTATGGAAGAAGCAAGAAGCGTTATAAATGCTCTTGAGGCGGCTACCGCGTGTGATTATTGGCCTTATCCTACATACAGCGAACTGTTGTTTAATGTATAAGTGAGGTAGAAAAGTGAATATAATCTTAATTTTACAAACTCTTGTTATGGGTATAGTGCAAGGTATTACCGAGTGGCTTCCCATAAGCAGTACAGGACACATGATACTCTTTGATGAATTCATGAAGATGAAAGTATCTCCCGAATTCATGGAAACATTTTTGGTTGTTATTCAGTTTGGTTCTATACTGGCGGTTCTCTTACTTTATTTTAATAAGCTCAATCCCTTTGTAAGAAAATCCGAAAAAACCAAATATGAGTGCATAGGAAACACATGTATAAAAAAAGAAACCTTTACCCTGTATCTTAAGGTATTGGTTGCTGTGCTTCCTGCGGCTGTTATCGGACTTCTTTTTGACGATTGGCTGGATGAACATTTCTACAATTCGTATACAGTTTCGATTACGCTTATTGTATATGGTATTGCCTTTATTATAGTTGAGAACAGAAAAAGAAAGGCTACCGTGCAGTCACTTGAAGAACTCGACTACAAAACAGCACTACTTATAGGTGTGTTTCAGCTTCTTGCATTAATTCCGGGTACATCACGAAGCGGTTCTACCATAATAGGTGCTACGCTTCTTGGCTGCTCCAGAAATACATCTGCAGAATTTTCGTTCTTTCTTGCAATACCCGTAATGCTTGGTGCAAGTGCATTGAAGCTCTTGAAATCGGGTATGGACTTTACAACAAATGAATGGATAGTTCTCGTAGTTGGCATGGTTACAGCCTTTTTGGTATCTGTAGCGGCTATAAAGTTCCTTGTAGGATATATCCGCAAGCACGACTTTAAAGGATTCGGATACTACAGAATTATACTTGGTATACTCATAATACTTTATTTCTTTGTCATAAAGTAAATTAAAAACTCCCACATCATTGATGTGGGAGTTTTGGTTTACAGAAATCTTTTTGTGTGTTTTTTTAGTGCAAAGAACAGTATCATTCCGAATATTCCTGCCGATATGATTTCGCCTATGCAAACTGTAAAGCTCATGAATATATATGCATCCTTGAGTCCATATACATATCTTAGAATGGGCGGTACAATAAGTGTGTTTGATATTATAGCTCCAAGCGGTGCAAGAAAGCATGCTCTGGGGCTTTTGATTTTACCGACATAGTAGGTAAAAATCGCTCCGAGTAATGTAGCAATGCTACCAAATACTATATCCCAGAACATACATCCGGTAAGAATGTTAGAAAGAAGGCATCCTACAAACAGACCGGGAATAGCATACGGTGTGAAAAAAGGAAGAATCGTAAGAGCTTCGCTTATACGAACCTGAATAACACCTGAAGCAAGTCCGAATGCGTTGGATATAAAGGTAAGTACGATATACATTGCAGCAATTACTGCGCTGTATACAACTGCTTTGGATTTCATACAAATTACTCCTTATCTGGATACATGTACAGGAAGACCGTTACTGTAGATAATCTCTCTTTCGCCCTGAATGAGGGGATATGCATGGTCGACAAAAGCTTTGGTTACATCGCATCCGTTTTCTGCAATGTATTCATTTGGAACTTTCTTTTCTGCATTTGCAATTTTTTCTATATCCATAGCCGATATTTCTATAGCATATTCGCTTCCTTCAGCACGCTTGTAGCACATCATTTTACCGCTTTCTCCATTGAGTGCTGCTTCTACTGCCTTAGAACCGATAAGCGCGGATTCTTCTATATCAACTTTGGAGGCAATGTGCGAAGCACATCTCTGCGGAGTATTGAGTTCAATGCTTCTTGCTTTTATGCCAAAACGCTCTTTGATGAGAAGCTCAAGGAATTTACCTGCACCACCGAGCTGAGAGTGACCGAATTTATCATCGTTTCCGGCTCTCTTCTGTTCGGCAACATAGCTTCCGTCAGCATTTTTAATTCCCTCGGAAACAGCAACAACAATGCTCTTTTTCTCATCAACCTTAGCTTTTACATCGGCGAGGAATTTTTCTTCGTCAAATGTTACTTCGGGAAGATATATAAGGTCGGGTGCATTGCCGCCAAAGCGCGCAAGTGCAGAGGAAGCTGCAAGCCAACCTGCGTTTCTGCCCATTATTTCCACTATGGTAACACATTCCAAATCATAGCAACTTGCATCGCGACCGATTTCGCTTACGGTAGTTGCAATGTATTTTGCCGCACTACCGAATCCGGGGCAATGGTCTGTACCTACAAGGTCATTATCTATGGTCTTAGGTACGCCTATAACCTTGATTCCAAGCTCAGCACAAGCTTTTTTGAGCTTCAATACTGTGTCCATGGAGTCGTTTCCGCCTATGTAGCAAAAATATCCTATATCGTTTTTAACGAGCTTTTCTACAATCGAAGGAATATCCTTTTCAGAAACCTTGTATCTGCATGAACCAAGAAAAGCAGAAGGAGTCTGCTTTAAAATTTCTATCTTGTCTGCATCGGCAAAAAATTCCGAAAGATTCATAAGGTTGTCTTTTAAAGCACCTTCAATGCCGTTTACACATCCGTAAACTGTGCCTATTTCCTCGGATTTGATGCCTGCAGCTATTACACCTGCAAGAGTAGCGTTGATTGCGGCAGTAGGTCCGCCGGATTGTCCTACAAGTAAGTTTTTCATTTTAGTTCCTCCAATTTGTTAATAGTCCATTCTTTGTCAAGTATTACCCAGTTACCTTTTTCTGTTTGTAAGTCGGGTATTGAATTATAGTCTTCTCTGCAAACAGAAAGTTTTTCTAATACTTTGCCGGTAAAATCTCTGTGCGAAAAATACAGCGTTGTATCGTCACAGGATTCAAAAGATATGTATTCGTCTTTAGGGTTCATATTTCTATACTGAGGGAATTTCTTAGCCTTTAACAGGTTGATTTTTGCATCATCAAGTCCAACCGTTAAAATGCGTATCTTTTCAAAAGCCTCGTATGAGTAGGTGCACACTCTGAAATCCCAATTATCAAAACCGCATATCTTCATGGCAGTCTTGAAGTTTGCCACTTCAAGAAACATCTTTTTGCAAGAACAGTATACTGCAAATTTGTTTATAAACGAATAAAACAAAATATCAGTTTCGTATGTAAAATCCTGTCTGCAAAAAGGGCAAGTTATTCTGTTTAATTTTTCTTCGTATGAATCAGATATTTCCTTGTGGGGGACATCAAGATCAAATTCTGTTTGAATATGAGCATACGCAACAAAAAATTTATCGCAGTTTTCGCACATTATCTGATTGTCCGTAGCATAAGTTGACATCAGTCTTCACTCCAAAACAATAATCACAAATATTATAGCAGAAAAAAGAGCATTATTCAACAATATATTTCAAATATTTGCTTGAAAAAAACACATATATGTTGTATAATAATTACATATATGTATTTTAGGAGGATATAATCAATGTACAGTACAGACGAAATCAGAAAATATGATGTTGAGGTTGCTGATGCCATAGAGGCAGAAGTTAACAGACAGCGTAATAAAATAGAACTTATTGCAAGTGAAAACTTCGTAAGCAATGCTGTTATAGAAGCAATGGGCACACCTCTTACAAATAAATATGCAGAGGGTTATCCCGGTAAGCGTTATTACGGCGGTTGCGAAAATGTAGACGTTGTAGAAACACTCGCTATAGAAAGAGCAAAGAAGCTCTTTGGTGCAGACCATGCCAATGTACAGCCTCACTCCGGTGCTCAGGCAAATATGGCTGTGTTCTTTGCAGTATTAAACCC
>JAZLCB010000421.1:0-2293 GCA_045614005.1 Clostridia bacterium | reverse complement strand
TCTACAACGAAAAGTCTAAGAAGACAAACGGCAAGGAAATCATCTTCTACAATGCAGAAGAAGAAACAATGGCTGTTCTCGCTTCTTCCTACAAGTACACATATGACGAATCCGGCAGAAAAGCTGAAATCGTTGCTGGTGACTTCTTGGAGAACGTAGAATGGTATGATGAAGAAGAAGGCGTATGCCCCATCCTCTTCAGAGTTGTTGACGGCAAGGTAGTAGACGTTTACGCTTCTACAGCTGTTCAGGCACTTGCTGAATAATTCGCTTCTCAAGTCTTTGACTTAATAATAAAAAGAGAGCCCACGGCTTAATGCCGTGGCTCTTTTTTTGTGCATTTATGCAGAGGTGCTGTGTGCTGTGGTGAGATGCAATCTACCGAAAGAAAGATTAAATAATACCTTTTTGAGATTGACATAATTTATCGGGTGATGTATAATAGTGTGTGACATTAGATGTATGACATTTAAGACATTTTCTTTTGGGAGGCAAGTATTATGAATCTTGATAAGTTGAAGCCGTATAAAGTGCAGAAGTTTGATAGCATACGTCATATGGTAGACCTGGCAGCGGAAGAGTCGGGCGACAAGATATCGCACAAGTATATTGAGAAAAAGGAAATAAAGGAAGTTACCTTCAGAGAATTTAAAATGATAACCGAGTACCTAGGCACAGCTATATGTGACCTTGGTTTTGGCTCTGCTCACATTGCAAACATCGGTGTAAACAGCTTCAAGTGGATTTGTATATATGTTACTGTGCTTAAGAGTGCAGGCGTGTATCTTCCTATAGACAAGGAGCTTCCCGAATCTGATATTATAAATGTGGCTAACAAGGGCGAAGCAGAGATACTCTTCTATGCCAAGAAGTTTGAAGGCTTCTTTAAAGAAAACAGAGATAAATTCCCCAACATTAAGTACTTTATCGGTCTTGACCGTGAAGAAGACGAGGGCGAGTTCCTCTCTTACAACAAGCTTCTCGAAAAGGGCAAAAAGCTCTACGAAGAGGGTAACCGCGAATACGAAAAGCTCGCAAGCGATCCTCATGAGCTTAAGATGCTTGTATATACCTCGGGTACTACTGGCAACTCCAAGGGTGTAATGCTCACCGAACACAACATAAAAAGCGGAATTTACTACGGACTTCAGTCAAGTAAGATTCTTGGCTCGTGTCTTAGCGTGCTTCCGTATCATCACACATACGAGGCTGTGCCCGGCATACTTGTTGCAATACATCACCGTGCTACACTGTGCATAAACGACAAGCTTACAAATGTACTTAAGAACCTGCAGACCTTTAAGCCCGAGTACATCTACCTTGTTCCTGCTTTTGCAGAGCTTTTTTACAAAAAGATATGGGCTACACTTCACGAAAAGAAGATAGCAGGTCTCTTTAAGGTTATGATTGCTGTGAGCAACGGTCTTCGAAAGATAGGCATAGATATCCGCCGCAAGCTCTTTAAATCTGTTATAGATAACTTCGGCGGAAACCTCAGAGAAATCGTATGCGGAGGCGCGCCCATAAGAGCCGAGGTTGGAAAGTTCTTTGACAGCATAGGTATCATCCTTTTCAACGGCTATGGTATTACAGAATGTTCACCTCTTGTAAGTGTAAACAGAGTAGAGTGCAATGACCCCTCGACAGTCGGCATGGTGCTTCCCTGTCTTGAAATAAAGATAGTAAACCCCGATTCCGACGGTATCGGCGAAATCTGTGTCAAGGGCGATGTGGTAATGAAAGGCTACTACAATGAGCCTGAGCTTACCGCAGAGGTTCTTTCCGAGGACGGCTGGTTCAATACAGGCGACTACGGCTATATGAACAAAATGGGACTTCTTGTAATCACAGGAAGAAAGAAGAATATCATAGTTCTCTCCAATGGTAAGAACATATATCCCGAGGAAATAGAGGATTATATACAGGGTATAGACTATGTTAAGGAAGTAGTTGTTTACTCCGTAAAGGACGAAACAGGTGCTGAGGATGCTCTCTGCGCAGAGGTGTTTGCCGATAGTGAGCACGAGCTTGTAAAGGATAACCCCAACTTTGCAGATCAGCTCAAAAAGGATATAACCGAAGCTACAAAGGTGCTTCCCACATACAAGAAGATATCCAAGATTAAGATTAGAGAAGAAGCTTTTGTAAAGAATTCTTCCAATAAGATTAAGCGAAATCTCATAAATAAAGACTGATCTGGGATGTAAAAAAAGCGCAGACCTTGTAGAGTGTTCCTTGGAACACTCTACAGCGATATAAATTCCTTTGGAATTTTCGATATGTGCTTTGCACG
>JAZLCB010000420.1:0-2051 GCA_045614005.1 Clostridia bacterium | reverse complement strand
TGTCAGCACCCTCGTTGGAATCCTTTATTCCGCCGGAAGAAGTGCTTGAAGAACCGGTTGAAGTACTGCCTGTATTCTGGCTCTGCTGACCCTGCTGTGTCTGCTGATTTTGCTGATTCTGCTGAGTGTTTTCCGCTTTCTTTACCACTGCAAAATCATCGAGTGTAAGTGCAAGCTCACCTCTTGTAAGGAACTCTTTGGCACGGAATTTACCGCCCTCCTCGAGGGACATATATCCGAGGCCTATTATGTTCTCTACAGAGTCCTTTGCCCATGCGGAAACCTCGTCTGTAATAACGGGCTTTGTTTCTGCCTTTTTGCCTACTATTCTGTCAAGAATAACACAAGCCTGTTCTCTTGTTATGTTGCCGTCACCACGGAAAGTTCCGTCTTCGTAGCCTTGTATGTACGCATAGTAAATAGCAACAAGAACATCAACATAATACCACTTCTGGGGGTTTACATCTTTAAACTTATTGTCCGCCATGAGTGTATAGCCGAAGGTGGTGTTTATCATCTTGGCAAACTCTGCACGGGTTATGGTCTTGTCTGCACGATATGTAAATGAACCGTCAGCCTCTTTGTAGCCGTTTACCACGCCTGCTTCGTAGAGCTTTAATACGCTCTTACCAAGCTCGGAATTGATGTCAAGGTCCTTCATGGGGTGCTTGGCTTCTGCAGTTGTGGGTGCAGCTGTTGTTGCGGCAGTATCTGCAAGACAGATATTTACCGAAAACACAAAAACCATGATTATCGCAATGAGCGATACAACTTTTTTCATTTTCATCTTCCTTTCTTAAGCAGTTGCGTCAGTATCCGAACCCGTTTTGGGTGCGTGTTTTTACGCCACTGCATCGTTAAAATACTCGCAAATGCGTCAAGCATTTACTGCGTTTTTGCCTCGCATTGACGCAAAAACACAGCACCGAAAATTCTTCGAACCAAAAGCAAGATAAAATTGATTGTTTTTCGAGGCGGCAGGTCGCAGGAATACTGTCGTATTTCAAGACCGACAACGAAGAAAAACGGCTATTTTACTTGATTTTGGCGAGTTCGGATACTAACGCAACTGCTTAGTGTTTAAATATCTCTGCACCAAAGCGGTGCAGAGATATTTTGTTTCACTTATAATACTTTTTTGCCATGCAAAAGGTTGCAATTATTTAATGTACTGGAAGTATCTCTGGAGTTCAACACTATGGCTTCCTGTGCTGATACCCTTTATAGAACGTGCTTCAAGTTCTGCCTTGTATGCATCGCGTACAATCTTGTTGGTATAAGTGCCGGGGTTGTAAGCAAACTTATCAACGAAAGCATTCTTAATCTTGTTCATACCGTTTTCGATTGCGTTTACACCAAGATAGTTATCAGAATCAAAGATTGCTGTAGCGAGTGCATCTATTGTAAATGCATCACCTTCGCCATAGAGTTCAAGGAGTATTCCGTATACAGGATATGCCTTACCGTCTGCATATACAGATATTCCGGCAAGGTCTATTACCTCTGTGTAATCCTTGTTGAGCTTGCTTAAATAGAAGTCGTCTATCTTGTCTGCAAGCTGGAGAATCTTATCTTCGTTCTGATAGTAAATATCCTCAGCCTTGTCGTATGCGCTGTCTATAGCACCGTTCTTACCAAGGAACTTGCCTATGAAATCTTCAGGAAGTTCACCTGTCTGGAGGTACTCTACTATAGCTTCGTTTGCCTCATTTGCGTATGTACCGAGAAGGGCAGAGATAGCATTGAGCTTAGCTTCTACTGTAGCATGACCGAGGTAGTCCTTGCCATACCACATGATTGCGTCGTGAAGAAGAATCTTGTGCGAAAGTTCGATATCATAGTATCTTACGATAGGACTTCCGTATACTTCGTCTATTTCGTCGTAGTAGCCCTTCTTTACGCTGTAACCACTGAGCTCTTCAGTTGCTGCAGAAGCGTCATAATCGAGGTATTCTTCGATTAAGTTCATGTTTACAAGACGCTGTGCATAGGGGTTAATAGCTATAAGATCTATAGCATTTAACTTCTCTGCAATCTTGGGAGATACCTTG
>JAZLCB010000419.1:0-2158 GCA_045614005.1 Clostridia bacterium | reverse complement strand
TCCTTAACCTTTTGGAGCTGTGCTTTAAACTCTGCATTGTATTCATACATATTCTTGGTTGCTTCAAGAAGAAACAACTTATTTGCTATAAGCTGTTCAAGAAGCATTGCTCTTCCCTGAGGGTTATCAAGATTCTGACCTGTCTGCATCATCTTGGCAACCATTTCGTTAACCTCAGATTCCGTTACTACAAGTTCTCCTACTTTTGCTAAAATTTTGTTTTCCATAAATATTTATTCCTTTCTTTAATATTATCATTTTTGATTTGTAATACATTTTTTCATTGCGAGGCATAAGGTTTAGATGCAACCCTTTTAGGCGATATACTCGCGCACACTCGTGCGATATATTTTCACTCTGCTCAAATGCGATATAACTCCGCTTTGCTCCGTTGCGATATGATATAAATTCCTTTCTCGTCGCCGTAAGGCAACATATCGCATTACGAAGTAATATATCGCACCGTAAGGTATATCGCAAATTCCGTCAGGAATTTATATCGCTGCGTTGCTATGCAACGCATTAGTCTATATCAAGCTTGGAATAAAGTATTCTTTGTGTCTTGTAAAGTCCGCTATTGCCCGACATCATGTAGCTTAGCGCACACACAAGGCAGAACATAAGAATGCTGTCCGTACCGAATATTTCCACAGCAAGAAATACCGATGCCAGAGGGCAGTTTACAACACCGCAGAAAAGTGCAACAAAGCCTATTGCCGCACCTGTGGCAGGATCCATGCCTATAAGTGGAGCTACAACGCAACCGAAGGTAGAACCTACAAAAAACACAGGAACTATTTCTCCGCCCTTAAAGCCTGCGGCAAGACTCACCGCAGTAAACATGAGCTTTAATATAAATGCCTCGTATTGTGCCTCACCCTGCATAGCCATTTGTATTATATTCATGCCTGCACCGTTGTAATCGTATGTGCCAAGCGACCAAGTAAGTCCAAGAACAACCGCACCGCCGACAAATGCTCTTAAGTAGGTATTGGGTACAAGTTTTTTTGCGCCCTTTTCCATAGCGGAAACAGTCTTTACAAACACAATACTGAGAAGTGCGCAAAGTACTGCAAGCACAATTACCTTGCCTATAAATGCAGGCGAGGACATATCGGTAAATACAGAAGCAAACCTTACAGGCTCAATTCCGAAAGCATTACTTACGCCAAATGCAACTACCGACGAAAGCACACACGGAAAAAGTGCACCGTAGTGCATACTTCCTACCATGGTAACTTCGAGTGCAAAAACGCTTGCCGCAACAGGTGTGCCGAAAAGCGCAGTAAACACAGCACTCATACCGCACATAACGGCAATTCTTACTCCTGCACTCTTTAGTCTGAATAACTTTGCTATATCGTAGCCACAGCTGCCGCCAAGCTGAAGTGCCGCGCCCTCTCTGCCCACGGAAGCACCTGCAAGGTGGCTTATTGCAGAGGATATAAATATAAGCGGAAGCATAGGAAAAGGCACATTGCTACTACCTCTTGCTCCATCGAATACGCGGTCTGTATTAATAGGTCCGCACTTTTTGAAAATGGCATAGAGAAGTGCAATGCACACACCTGCTACAGGGAGAAAGTAAACTATCCATATATTTTCGCCCCTTAGCTCTGTAACAAAATCTATGCATAGGTGAAAAAGGCTTCCTATAACACCTCCGACAGCACCTACTGTCAAAGCAAGCAAAAGCCCTTGCAAAAGGGCTTTTGTGTGCTCAGATATGTTAACTTTTGTGTCATTTAACAGTTTCATATCATTTTCCTTTGTTTTTAGCTGCTTCGAGCTTAAAGTGACGGCGCATCTTTACTTCGTGAGGCATGGGCTTGATATCGCCTGCGGCTGTAAGAGCCATTCTTGTAAAGAGTGGTCCGAAGAGTTCATATATAAGAACTGCAAACAAGGTGATATTTCTTATAAGACTTCCCTCTGCACCGAGCTGCATGGCTGTGATTGTCATACCAAGTGCAACACCTGCCTGAGGAAGAAGTGTAATACCAAGATACTTGCAAATGGAGCTTTCGCACTTTACCCATTTTGCACTCATAAAAGAGCCTGTATACTTACCTATAGAACGGAACAGGATATAAACTATACCTATGCCGACTATTGCTATATCGGTAAACACGCTAAGCTCAAGCTCTGCACCGCTTAT
>JAZLCB010000418.1:0-1255 GCA_045614005.1 Clostridia bacterium | reverse complement strand
CTATACGCCAATATTCAAGACCTTGAATATAGCCTGTTTCAGCCACAGTATAGCTAGGGGTTGATGGATTACCATCGCCTATAATAGTAGCGTCGCCAACATTCCACGACTCGTCGAAAACAAGAATATCGCCTCGAAGCTTATCTGAATAGCAAAAGTATTCAGTTCCGTAGTATCGAATAAATTGTCGGTTATCGGAATCACCGACAACTATGGAGTATCTGTTATCATTTATTACGGTATCTCCCTTTACTTCAAAATAGGCTTTTCTTTCACCATATGCAGGGTATAATGGTCTGTATTCGCGCATCACCCATCGGCGACCTTCGGGCAGAGTCTTTTTTTCTACAATCTTGCCATCTGCAACCCTGAATATTACATAGCAGGTCGTGTCCTTTATGGTTTTCTCTACTAATTCATTTTCTTCAAAAGCAAAAACATTTCTTGCAATATGGTGTTGCACTGTGTATTCGCCGTCAGACAAAAAACCCAATGGCTCCTCAACGACTTTGTTTTGCAAAGGACAATTTACATAGGCCTCGTGAGAGCCGCTTATATAAATATTGTTACCGACAATGCGCTCTATAGTTTGTTCATAATCGCAAGTAACATTCAAATCCGAGACATATATTATTTCTCCATGTGTCGTATTTCTCACATAAGCAGAATCGCAAATCCTATCGGAATAGCTCGGATACGGCCCTTGCGCCTGTGTACATATGCTGCATATGAGACACAGGATTGTTGCTAATATTCTCATCGTACACTATTTTATTCTTAAAACTCTGTCTATCCGCATTTGCAATGCGAATGCTTTGAGTACCAGCATTTACAATGCGCTTATATAATCCAATTGAACCTACATAAACGAAGACTGAAGTGTATAAACTCAAAGAGGTTTTATTTTAGCGCATCACAGATGCTTATATTCAATCCTTCGCGTTGCAAACGCGAAGGGACGGGTGCAAGGTATATTATATTTTCTTTACAACCAAATTTTTTAATCATTTTTCCAATACGGCACATAAAACAAAGAAAAATAGAACATTCAATCTAACCGAAAGAGCACCATGTCCATCCGCATTATCTGTCCATCCGCATTTGCAATGCGGGTGCTTTGAGTATCAGCATTTACAATGCGTATATACAATCCAATTGAACCTAGATAAGCAAAACCGAAGTGCATAGATTCATAATAGAACTTATTTTAAGCGCATCACAAATGCCCCGAAGAGGGCGAAATTTTAAAGCGTAG
>JAZLCB010000417.1:0-3015 GCA_045614005.1 Clostridia bacterium | reverse complement strand
AAAAGAGATAGAAAAGCTCAATCCGCAGAGCGTTACCGTTCATACAATGTCTATAAAACGCGGTTCGTTTCTTGATGAGAAATATTCTACTTATACACCAAGCGCAGCAAAAACCGTAAACAATATGCTTATGTCAGCTTCGGACGCTATGGCCAGACTGGGTAAATCCCCCTACTACATGTACAGACAAAAGAACATGCTCGGCAATCTCGAAAATGTAGGTTACTGCGATGAAAATCACGAATGTCTGTACAACATATACATAATGGAGGAAGTGCAGACAATATTTGCCCTTGGTGCCGGTGCATCGACTAAAATAATAGACGGCTCAAAAATAGACCGCATATTCAATGTAAAGGAAGTATCCGAATATATAAAACGCATTGATGAAATGATAGAAAGAAAGAACATTCTTAATTACTAAATATCTATAAAGCAGAAAGTGGTAATCCCTGCAGGGATATCGTGAGTTTTCACGGTAACACTTTCTGCTTTTTCGCTTTTTGCATTAACTTTTATCTCTTCGCTTGTACCATTTAGTATCTGAAATACACCGTCGCAATCTATGGGGATTACAAGCTTTTTTTGTGTAAAAGAAATAACTTCCCTTGCATTATACAAAACTATTATATCCGCACTTGGAGTTCCGCTTGTAATTTCAAGCTCAACAAACACCTTTTCTTTCTCTGTTTCATAGTTGTACGAAACCCCCTCCACCGATTCTATATTTGTAAAGACATCGCGCGTGTTGTCGTTTATAAGACACATCTGCACTCCCAAAATAATCAATGCAGGAATCAAAATAAAACAAAAAAATTTCTTGCTGTGCAAATTACATCACCTAAGTAACATAATTTACACAACAAGAAATTTTATGCATTACTTCCTGCAAGATATCCTGTAGAAAAAGCTATTTGAAGATTAAATCCGCCCGTGTAGGCATCTACATCTATTACCTCTCCCGCAAAATAAAGTCCGCTACATATTTTGGACTCCATTGTTTTGGGATTTATTTCCTTTACATTGATTCCGCCCGAGGTAATTATGGCATCCTCAACAGGTCTTAGTGAATTAATCTCAAAGCGCATTTCCTTTAATAGATCTACCATGAGTTTTCTTTCTTCTCTGGTAATCTCGTTTACTTTTTTATCGGGATTTATACCTGTCATTTTTATAAAAACATCGATAAGCTTTTTGGGAAGAAGTTCACCAAGCGAATTGTCAAAGTTTTTGTTTTTGAACTTTTCAAAATCGCGAAGAATTCTTTTGTCGAGTGTATCCTTATCAAGTGCAGGTTTTAAATCCAAAGTAATTTCGTATTTGTGTTTATCAAAATCACGCATGTGTGAGCTGGCACTTAGTATTACAGGACCGCTTACTCCATAATGTGTAAAGAGCATTTCGCCAAAATCAGTATAAATCTCTTTGCCGTCCATGTAGACCTTTACCTCTACATTGCGAAGCGACAAGCCCATAAGTGCCGGTATATGCGGCGACTTTATAACAAGGGGTACAAGCGAGCCCTTGAGCTGTGTTACGCTGTGTCCCAGAGCTTTGGCAAATTTGTAGCCATCGCCCGTAGAACCTGTTCGCGGATAACTAAGTCCGCCCGTAGCTACTATAACAGAGGAACACTTTAAGTATTTGTTGCCGTCTACAATAACTTCCATACCTTCGTCTGTTTTGCGGATTGATTTTACATCTGCTTTTACCACACGCACCTTATATTCCTTCAACATACGCATGAGAGTTTTAAGAACATCCATAGCTTTGTCAGACACAGGGAATACTCTCTCTCCGCGTTCTACTTTAGTTTCAAGGCCAAACTTAGAGAGCATATCTATAAGGTCGGTATTTGTGAAGCCATAGAGCGCACTATAAAGAAACCTGCCGTTTACAGGGATGTTTTCAAAAAACTCATTTATATCGCAGTTATTGGTAATGTTGCATGTGCCCTTACCTGTTATAAGAAGTTTTTTTCCTAATGTTTCGTTTTTTTCAAGCAAAATTACATCTTTGCCCATGGATGCCGCAGTAGCCGCCGCCATCATGCCTGCGGGGCCGCCGCCGATTACTGCTATTGGCATAGTAACCTCCGGTTAATTCTCGTCTGTATTTCTGTAGGCATTATACTTTGCCCAGATATCTTCAAGAGATTCAAAAGTTGCTGCAGCACTCTCTTTGTTTCGCATAACTATAGCAACTATAAGTGCATTTATAAGACTAAGCGGTGCTACGAGAGAATCAACTATATTGCTCATATCACAGCCTGCTATAAGCGAACATTTGGCATTTCCTACTATTGGAGATGTGGGACTATCCGTTATGGCAACAATATCTGCTCCGCGCTCATATGCAAACTTTACCCCTTTTAATGTTCTTTGGGAATATCTGGGATAGCTTATAGCGATAAGTACATCATTTTTACCGATACGGTACATCTGCTCAAATACATCACTTGCGGAGTTAGCAGTAACAGTCTTGACATTCTTGTGGAGCATATTGAGGTATACTTCCAAAAACGATGCAAGCGAAAAACAAGTTCTTGCACCAATAATATATACATTTTCTGCACTTGTAATGAGGTCAACGGCATGTTCAAAATCCGATGTGCTTACTGTAGCCAGTGTCTGCTTGAGCTTTTCTATATCGGACAATACAACATTGCGAAGTACATCTTCGTCGCCTATTTTGGAAGAAATAATTTCCATACGCTGTACGGATGTAAGCTTGTTTTTTACGATATCGCCAAGTGCCTTTTTAAAGTCACCAAAGCCATCAAAACCAAGCTCAAAGGCAAAACGCACAACAGTAGATTCACTCACCCCTACGCTGTCTGCAAGCTTGGAGGCAGTCATAAAAGCAGCACTGTCGTAGTGATGAGATATATATTCGATTATTCTCTTCTGCCCTTTGCTCATCTTAAAATTTTCGGGCACTATATATTCGGAAATGTTTCTGAAATCAGACATGGATATTCTCCTTAAGCACACGGAAGCCGAACCCCGTATGCCT
>JAZLCB010000416.1:0-1856 GCA_045614005.1 Clostridia bacterium | reverse complement strand
CTCAAAGCATGAGGTCATTTCGTACGCCTTTGTAGCAGGGTACTGGTGAAGCTTGAATTTGTTTTCGTATGCAAGGGTAAATATGTTTACAACATCCATACCGCCCTCGTCCACTATGTATTTTGCAAAATCAAGATATTTCTTTTCGCCTGTTATGGGGTACATCCTTACAATAGGCTCTAAAAGCGAAGAAGAATTAAGACCTCTCCAATGTCTTGTAGCAGAGGTTATAGGCTTTTTGCCCTCTTCCTTAGGACCTATCTTTGTCATTATATAGTCAACCTGTGCACACAGGCTCTTTTTTATTCTCTGCGCAAGCTCTTCGTCGGTGCAAACTTCGAGGAAGTACTGCATGCCGAGAAGAACATACTTTCTGCACCATATATCCCACGCCTCGAACTCGTGGTTTATTGCATAGGTGCTTATTCTGCCGTATTCATCTGCGGTGTCCATAAGGTCGTTTACGGTTTTTGCCATTACCTCGTAGAGCTCGGGGTTGCGTGTGTATGCATACACAAAAGCCGCACCACGCATTGTCTTGCCCCAGAATTCTCCGCGCCATCCGCCCTCGTGGTCGGCATCTTCGTCGCGGAAGAGATTTACAAATGTCTCCCAAAGAGATGCATCCACCGATTGAAAGGATTCTATGTATTTTATTGTTTTGTCCATAAATCCGTCAAACTTGTAGCGGTTGTCGTAATCGGTAAAAAACACATCCGTACTAAGTCTGGGATAATTGGCAGTATTCTTGTCGTATATCTGTCGCATAGAAATTCTCCTTGCAAATTATTTGCTTTTATTTTACAATATTATCATACAGCGGTTGTTTTATCAATAGTATTTGATGTTTTAGTAAAAAAACGTAAGAAGTTCCAAAAAAAGCGTATATATTTTTAAACCCTTACATGTTAGAATATATATACAAAATATTTTTAAAGGAAAGAATTTTATGCTTAATATTATAGCTGTAGATGACAATCCCGTTGTGGTAGATACGCTTAAAGAAGTTGTTCCGTGGGAGGAGCTTGGTTTTAACCTTGTGTCTGTTTTTACCGACAGCAAAAAAGCAATGGACTATGTGAGCCAAAATCATGTGGATATAATCATCTCCGACATTGCCATGGCAGAGCCTAACGGGCTCGAAATAGTTAAAATATGCGAAAGCTGTCACCCTCACATAAAAATCATTCTCCTTAGTGCTTTTCGCAATTTTGAATACGCAAGAGAGGCAATCCGCTATCGCAATGTGCTCGAATACCTCACAAAGCCTCTTGACTTTGCACTCTTGTACGAAATACTCAAAAACCTTTCTGCCGAGCACGAATCCAATCCTGTTAAAAACGAGTTTTCGTCCGAGTCAAATCTTGCCGAAAGGCTGGAATTCTTTTCTAATCTCATGTGCGAATACACCGTAACAGACGAGGAAATAAACCAAAGTCTTCATGAACTTAATATAAATGCAAATCCGCACACTACAGCGTGCACCATTGTGTCATTCCATATAGACGAATTTGACAGCTATATAGAAAATACATGGAAGTACTCTTCGCTTCAGTTGTACTACGCCATAAGCAACGCCGTTCCTCTGGAAAATGACGATGCATACTTTTCGCTTGCAAACTATGCCTATGCAAACATCACATGGATTATAATACACAAAAGCAGCGAAACCATATCTCAAACGGTGGAGAGCTTTAAAGAAAGCCTCATATCTAACCTCAAAGACTTTCTCAAGATGAATCTGAGCATAAACTTTCACAAAACATACAGAAGTCTGTGCGAATTTGTAACCTCGTCTACTCTTGCGCACCCCGATGTGCCAAACAGCGACCAGACAATATCCAGAGCGCTCAGCT
>JAZLCB010000415.1:0-2730 GCA_045614005.1 Clostridia bacterium | reverse complement strand
CACCGCCAAAGCCACCTACGCTTCCGCTTCCCGAAGGCTTGTATTTATCATTGTTATCTTCCGAAGAGTCGCTTTCTTCTTCACTTGCTGCATCCTTTAATGCTTTCTCTAACTTTTCTGCAGTATACAATTTAGCAGCTACAGACTTATTTGCCTTGGTCTTATCATCAAGGTCAAGATACTCATCGGCATCTATACCAACTGCATTTAAATTGGCTTCTGTAAGCACTTCTTCTACATAGCCGAAACCGTATGCGTCGGGATATGCCAATGTGTAAAGAAGTATTGCTTCTTTTACCTTGGATTTAAAAGCATTTATTGTTGCATATGGAGCAGAAGCCGATATATCTTCCTGCATCTTGATTCTGCCCTCGTCTGTGATAAGAGCTTTATTATCATCTGTACCCTCATAGAGTTTCCAGAGAGTATTTCCCTCGCCTATATCATCAAGATTAAGTTCATCTGCAAAAACAAACATTCCCTTTTCGTCACAGAGAACTATGTTTTCTTCATTTTTATCATAAAGTGATACTATTGCGGATTTTACAAAGTAATCCTTGAGAACAGTTAAATCAAGCTCATCTATTTCATCTTCAGCTACGCTTTCTGTTATAACAGACGCAAGAGAAGAAGCGTCGGCAGATGCACAAACCGTATCAGAAAGTTCCAAAACTTTAAGATAAGTTTCTATGTTTTCTGCAAGCTCATCTATCTTCTTATCTGTAATTTTGGAAATGATATTTGCTATATCACCGGATTTATCTATAGTGATTTCAAAAAGTGTGCACATACCGTCAGAGGTTACCATAATATAATAATTGCCCTCGTCAATGGATAGTTCCAATGAAACCTCCGCACTCTCTGTATCCTCATAAGGTGTCAGAACAATATCTTCGCAAACTGTCATCTTGTCGGAATTTATTGCTGTCCACACAAAAGACTTGCTGTGCTCAGCATCTTCGCCGTCTTTAACCGCCTTTGCAGTCAGCACCAACTTATCTGTAACACCGACTGTTGTATCGCCCGAGGCATTAACTTCTATTTCTGTGCCGTCTTCTTTAGCTACATCTCCGTATGTCACGGATATGGGGAAAGTCTTCTGAAATCCTTCGTAATTATCGGAAACTGCAAGTACAACATAACTTGCCGGTATTGTGGCATGGGTAGTTTTAATGCTTACCTTACCTTCTTCGGGCTCCATGATTTCAAATCCGTCTACCGTGTTGCCGTCAGTATCGGTAACATAGTAGGTAAAATTCTGATCATAATCATCATTATTTCCCAATATGTCCACTATTTCAGCAGAACCCGTAATGGTTTGTCCCAGAACTGGCTCAGACGAAGATAATTCAAAATTGATATCGTATGCCGAAAGCTTTCCGAAAAACAGACTGGATGCGTCAATTTCTATAGCGGCACCGGGTCTGAACTCAAAGCCGGGCTTATTGTTCCAAAGAAAATATGTATTTCCCGAACCCATACCTATCTGTACAGCAGTGGTTGCTGTGCCGTCATGAAGCATTGTGATTGGCTGAATTACGGTAACCCAACCGTCTTCGGTGAGTTCTTTTTTTGAGATAACCGTAGGCATATCATAGTATCCGTTAACCGAGTCATCCGAGATACCAAACAAAAGATTTGGTACAACATCGGAATCGTTGATTTTTCTTACCTTAAAAGTAAGGATATATTCCTCGCCTTTGGTAACGGTTTTTCCTATTACCCACCTGAGACCGCCAAGTGGTCTGTCGAAATTGGTATAGACTTCGGGCTGGGTATCGCCGTTTGTGATAGTATATGTGTTGTCTGCATATGTAACCGATGCGCCCCATTTAGTGAGCTGTTCCGCATTTGCGGTAAGCGGATTTGCCGAGCTCGAGGGTACATAGTCCGTAATGTCCATTACATCCGCATATGCGGGAATGTAAATTGCAGATATACAAAGTGTAACGCAGACAATAAAAGATAAAATTCTTTTTGCCATATAGTTATCTCCTTTCTCTATGTGTAAATCAGTTAATTGTAAAGTTTGACAGTGCATCTGTCGCCATCCAGGTATTTGCCATATCCTTGGAGGTATTTACTGCCTTAACACGCCAATAATAGGTATTTCCGCTCGATAATTTTGCACTTGGTACATCTATGTGGTTGTACCTCGAAGTTGCCGAGTAAATAGTATTCTGAAATTCCATGTCTGTTGCTATTTCCACAACATATTCGTTAGCACCGAATGCCTCCTGCCACATAAGCATAAGTCCGTTTTTGGAAACTGCCCTTCCGCCCGCAGGATAGAGCAATCTGTACGGCGAAGTTTCTGCATTGAATATCTTGCCTTTGCCCGTAAGTCCTACAGACGACATATCAAAATTATCTGTATTGTTAAGTCCGGGCAATTTAAGACTTATAGGATACCCGCTCTTCAAAGCATAATTGTGGTTGTGGGCATCTGAAAATTGCATGGTAGATGAAACTCGGATATTGTCTGCTTGCTTACCTGTGGTACGAGACCATGATGCATATCTATTATCCTGATCGGCTATTTTAGACTCACCGCAATCTACTATAAGATTTCCGCTGTATACACTCTGCTTTTTAGCGTTAAACGGCTGTTTTGCTTCTGCCCATTCAAAAAGTTCAGGGAAAGTATCACGATATTTTTGTTCATACTCATCGGGTATGGTATCGAGATACTCTGCCATGGTGAGCACGCCAATACCCATGCTGGCTCTT
>JAZLCB010000414.1:0-1828 GCA_045614005.1 Clostridia bacterium | reverse complement strand
TGTTCACACGGATTCCAACGGATATATTATGGGTGGTTCGGGCGGCCACAGCGATACAGACGCAGGCACAAAACTTTCTATGATTATTGCACCTATGTTCAGAGCAAGGCTTCCTATAATAACAGATCGTGTTAATTGCATATCCACACCGGGTAAAGATATTGATGTTCTTGTTACACAGGGCGGTATTGCAGTTAATCCCAAGAATGTAGAATTAAAACAGCGTCTTATCGAAGCAAAATTACCTGTTATAGATATACATGACCTCAAAGAAAAGACTGAGCGCATAACAGGCAAACCCGACAGACTCCCCAAGGGAGATAAGGTAGTGGCTGAGGTTATAGGTCACGAGGGCACTTTGTTGGATAAAATATATAATGTATTATAATAAATTAAGATAGGAGAGTATTATGAGAGAAATTGAAGCTTTAAAGATCACCGAAACGGTGAAGAAACTTTGCATTGAAGCTAACTGCCATTTAAGTCGTGATATAAAGGAGCGTATAGAAAGCTTCCACAAGGACGAAACATGGGCACAGGCAAAGGAAATACTTGAACGCATCATAGAAAACTACAATATCTCTGACAATACAGATCAGCCTGTATGTCAGGATACCGGTGTGGCTTGTGTGTTCATTAAAATCGGACAGGAAGTCCATGTAAACGGTAGCATTGAAGATGCAATAAACGAGGGAGTAAGACAGGGTTATACCGAGGGCTACCTCAGAAAGAGCGTAGTTCGCGATCCCCTCGACAGAGTAAACACAGGAGATAACACCCCTGCAATGATTTACTACGATGTTGTTCCCGGTGACAAAATAGAAATTACAGTAGCTCCCAAGGGCTTTGGAAGCGAAAACATGAGCAGAATCGCGATGCTTCGTCCTTCCGACGGTCTTCAGGGTGTAAAGGATTTTGTTGTTAAAGCGGTTGAAGAAGCCGGCCCCAATCCTTGTCCTCCCATCGTGGTTGGTGTAGGTATAGGCGGTACATTCGACAAGGCAGCATTCCTTGCTAAGAAAGCACTTATCCGTCCTGTTGATGTTCCCAATGAAGATGAGTTCTATGCTAATCTCGAAAAGGAACTTCTCACCGAAATCAACAACCTCGGAATCGGACCTCAGGGATTTGGCGGTATGACTACTGCACTTGCAGTAAATATCGAAAAGTTCCCCACACATATTGCAGGTTTACCTGTAGCAGTTAATATAAATTGCCATGTTACAAGACATAGCTCGGAGGTGATATAAATGAACGTTTCGATTAAAACTCCGTTAACACGTGAAGATGCTCTTAAGTTAAGAGCGGGAGACAGTTGCCTTATATCCGGTGTAATCTATACTGCAAGAGATGCAGCACACAAGCGTTTGTGCGAACTCGTTGCGCAGGGTAAGGAACTTCCTCTTGATATAAAGGACAGCATTATATATTTTGTAGGACCTACACCTGCAAAACCCGGTCAGGCTATCGGTTCCGCAGGACCTACAACATCTTACAGAATGGATGCTTACAGTCCCACACTTATCGAACTCGGTCAAACCGGTATGATAGGTAAGGGTAAGAGAGGTCCCGAAGTAATAGACGCAATGAAGAAGCACGGTGCAGTATATTTTGGTGCTATCGGCGGTTGCGGTGCACTCCACAGTAAGTGCATAAAGAAGGCTGAAGTTATTGCTTATGACGACCACGGTGCAGAAGCTATCCGCAGACTCGAAGTAGAAGATTTCCCTGCTATAGTAATTATCGATAGCTTAGGAAACAACCTTTACGAAACAGGAAGAGAAGCATATCTTAACGAAAAGAATAAGTAATGTTTTAAAGCACACCT
>JAZLCB010000413.1:0-14160 GCA_045614005.1 Clostridia bacterium | reverse complement strand
CATAAGGAATATTCCCAAAAGAATACCTATTGTCTGCAAGTCAATTTCCTTAAGCGGTTCTGCAACGGCTGAAAATGTTTTCTTTTTTATGATAGTATATATAAGTCCTATTACAAGTAAAATTGTACATATTGCACCATTTGTTATAGCAGGCTTATTGGGTATGAACGATGCTGTAATAAGAAGCACAAGCACCATAACAAGAAGCCATGTGGGAACATAGTCTGTTACCTTTGTACGCTCTTCCCTCTTAGGGATTGGTGCGGTTTCTTTTCTGAATATGTAGAGAATTATAAGTGCGGACAACACAGCACCAAGTTCTACAGCAAAGAATATACTTGGCATTCCCTTGTACCAGAAGAAGTCCAAAAAGCTCATATCAAGTGCAGAGCCGAGCATAATTGCGGTGGTATCGCCTACAAGTGTTGCTGCACCCTGAAGATTGGACGAAACGGCAATCGCTATTATAAAGGGTACGGGATTTGTCTTAAGCTTCTTGCATATGGCAAGAGCTATAGGTGCTACCATAAGCACGGTTGCAACATTATCTACAAATGCGGATATAACACCTGCAAAAAGTGCAAGAGCCACAGCAGCAAGCTTGACATTGGGAACTTTTTCCATAACCATGTCTGCAAGCTTTGCCGGCATCTTGCTCTCTGTAAATAAAGAAACAAGACCCATAGTTCCGACAATCATCAAAATAACATTGAAGTCTATTGCGGAAAATAGTTTTGATACAGGAAGCATGCCTGTAAGAACAAAGATAACGCCCGAAGCGAGGGCGATGTATGTTCTGTACTTACCAAAGGCAAGTATGAGAACATAAGTAATAGCAAAAAGTACAATAGCTGGAATCATAAATAGTCTCCTTTTTAAAAATCATCGGCTCTATTATATTACATAATATCGATTTTTTCAACACTTAAATTAAATTAAAAAACAAAATTATTACACAAAAGAAGTCCCCGCTCGAGGACTTCTTTTGACAAATAAACATTATGTGTTTTTCTTGATATAACTTCGCGGAGATATACCCCAATGTTTCTTGAATGCTTTTGAAAATGAGTACATCGAAGAATACTTGAGCTTTTCCGCTACTTTGGCTACACTTATCTTTTGATTCAGAAGCTTTTTTGCTTCTGTAAGACGGGAAATACGATAATACGACATAATCGTATTTCCCGTCTTTTTCTTGAACACATACGACAGGTGGCAATAATTGTAACCATACAACTCCGAAAGTTCGGAAAGTGCATTCATTTCATAAATATGAGTATCTATATAGTGCATTATATCCTGACACATTTCGCATACATAGCGACTATTCTCGCCTTTGGCACTCATATCGTTGCCCCCTTTTTTAAAATTACATGAATCTACTTTCTATCTCCTCTACAGAAAGCAACGGGTCGGGACTTAAGTGATTTATATATTTACATGCTTCGTACAGGACCTCGGCATATTTGCCGTAAACAGCAGACACATGATGTATATATGGACCTTCTACTATTTTTCTTTCCCATTTGGGCCAGTTGTCGACCTCTATCCACACATAGCTTCCTACATTCTTAGGTCCGCTTGTGGTTTTGGCTTCTCCTATAAGAAGCTGATACTGACCGTGGTCACCATCAAAGCGGGCTATGGTGAGTTCGCCCTCTTTAAGCTCCCACTCGCAGATTCCGTATGTATCGTTATGATATCTGCTTGCACCTACCCTGGCACTAGCTTTATCCCTTGCCAAAGAATACGGGAAGTTACCGCAATGCCACAACAGCTCTGCATTGTCGTTGTCGGGGTGGCGCACAGTAACATCTGCAAAAAACGGTACACCCTCACCCATGGTAACAGAACGCATCATAACAGCGGTAATCGCTCCGTGAATGTCTGTTTCGCACACAACAGGAATACCTTCATCTGTAAGAAGTGCATTTGCATGACAAGGCATTATATCCGCCATATCCTGAAGAGAAGTCCAGCATTGAATTGCCACGGCAGAGCAATTATACTTTTTGGCAAGTTCTTTCATTGCAACCTTGAGTGATGCAACTTTGGTTATTTTGGTAATATCGCCAACGGAATCTATACTCTTTATAAATTCTACAGTTTGTCTTAAATCTTCGCCATTTGCATCTGCAACCTCTTTCATCTTTAAGATAAGGTCGTTAAGGGTAATCGGGTACAAATGAATATTGAATTTTTCCAGAAGCTCATTTTCGTTGCAGATAACACTGCAAAACGGCTCGGGACGAGTTGAGATTTGCAATATATTGAGGTTCTTAACGGATTTTACAACATTGACAACTTTTAGGAACATCTCCATACCTTTTACAAATTCTTGGCTGTCTATCCATGAATTGGTAAGATATGTAAAAGGCACATTGTGTCTTCTCAGCACCTTGCCCGTTGCAAACATACCGCACTGTGAATCTCGGCTTCTGAGACCGTCACTATCGGGATAATCGTCTCTTGGTCCCCATATGAGCACAGGTACGCCAAGTGCTTTTGCTACCTGAGCAACGCGGTTTTCCGAACCAAAATTGCAATGAGGAAAAAACACAGCATCTACCTTTTTGGAAACGAATCTGTCTATAATTGCAGGGATATCAAAATCATCGAACAATAATTTTTCTTCGTTTATGCCCTCGAGATCCACTACTTCAATATCAAATTGATTCATTTTGCTTCGTATAGCATCGTTGAATTTAATAGCTTCCTCACGGCTGAAAACATCTCTGCGTGTAGGACAATACGCAAGCTTGATTTTATCCATTTTGCTCTCTCCTTCTTTGAGAAAAATTCATCTATAATTACATTATAATTTTCAAAAAAGCATTTTTCCATCTGTATATTGTTCAATTTTGGAAGAATATTGCTTTTTTAGAAATAATGAATTATAATGAAAATGGAGGTGATAAGTCATGTATCACGAGCT
The DNA here is from genome assembly GCA_045614005.1 of Clostridia bacterium. Taxonomy (GTDB): domain Bacteria; phylum Bacillota; class Clostridia; order UMGS1810; family UMGS1810; genus RGIG8748. The sequence goes on along the minus strand of JAZLCB010000413.1, from coordinate 11,225 downwards.
TATAAACCACGCTACAAGAAATTATCCTTTTCTTATAGAGCACATAAATGTGAAATATATTCCGCATTTCCATGAAGAACCTGAGCTTGTTTATGTAATGGAGGGTAACCTTAATGTTACTATAGGTAACCATGGTTTTGTACTCAAGGAAAACGAAATATGCATATTCACTCCGGGAGTAATTCACAATCTCTACTCGTACGAATACAACAAGAGTTTTGTAATGAAGCTCTTCCCTGTTGCAGACATAAGCAACATACAATTAAATAACGCGGTAATAACTCCTGCAAGTGATAACTACGATGTTCTTAAAAAATATATATCCGACATAATAAACGAAAATACAAATAAAACCAAAGGATACGAGCTTGCCGCAAATATAATTGCCGAAAAAATACTTCTCTACATCATAAGAAATACAGACTATCACATTTTGGAAAACACCATGCAGATAAAAAGAGAAAATGAAAGTGACTTTTTAAATTCGGTTACGGCATTTTTGGAGCAGCACTATGCGGAGCAATTTTCTCTTGAAGAGGTGGCAAAGCATCTTAACTTTACAAAAAGCTATTTTTGTCACTACTTTAAAGAAGTAACAGGAGTGACATTTTGGAATTACTATACCCTTTTCCGTTTGGAAAAAGCCATACAAATGATGAAAGAGAATCCAAACAAGAAGTATATAGAAATTTCGGAGAATTCGGGGTTTAAGAATATTCGTACCTTTAATGAGTCATTTAGAAAATATCATATGTGTACTCCGAGAGAGTATATAAAAAAGCATTATAAAGCAAAATAGAAAAAGAACAATATAGGTGCATTTGCACGAAGTGCAACATCATTTATCGAAGATAACATCATTTTGTGCCTGCGGACACAAACACAAAAAAAGGCGAATGTTTTAGATACATGTATCTTAATGAAGCATCACCTGTGGTGATATGATGCATTTGCTTTGCAAATATGATATTGCTCATTTTATTCGCAATGATGCGATGTTTGCTAAAACATTAGGCGAAGCCGACATCATTTCTCAAAGAAACATCATTAGCGTTAGCGTCATCATTTGCCAAAGGCAAACATCATTGAAAAAAGACTTGTCAATTGATTGACAAGTCTTTTTTCTGGCACGCCCGATAGGAATCGAATACCCCTTCGAGTACTTCCTCGCTTCGCTCAGGGCGCCTACGCGGTAATCCTCTGTGGTCTTGCGCTGTATACTGAATTCTTAATCTTCATTTCCTCACTCGTTTCTAATTTTACACATTCTTTCTCTTACAGCGCGTCGCGGTTCGCCCTATCAAACGCGCTGAAAACAGAAAAAGTCCCCAAAGGGACTTTTCTGCTTTGGCACGCCCGATAGGAATCGAACCTACGACAACCCGGCGTCGGAGGCCGGTGCTCTATCCACTGAGCTACGGGCGCAAATTTGGGAAGAAAAACTCACTTTTTCTTCCCTTGCTATTTATATTATGGTTTTAAATGCTTCGAATATTTCCTCGGAAATATCGTCTATTGTTCTTATCTTGCCGTCTTTGACACAAGATATTTTGTGCCAACCGTATTTATCTGCTACGGAAACTGCGTTTTCGTAGGATTTATTAAGATAATTGGCATCGGATTCGTGTATATCCTTAACATCGGACGAATCTATCTTGTTGGGACGATTTTTCATAAGCTCCAGAGCATATTTTACGGGCATATCCAAAAAGATAATCAAATCGGGCTTTGGAAGCTCAAGCTTGCCGTACTCAAAATCATACACCCAATCCAAAAACACATCTTTATCTTGAGCATTTTCTATCTTAGATGCCTGATGTATCATATTTGAAGTTACATAGCGGTCTGCTATTACTACATCGGCACTATTTAATCTGTCTGCCCATTCGCACTTGATACTCCCTACTCTGTCTACCGCAAAAAACGCAGATGCCATATACGGGTTTACATCATTTGCATTAGCACCGAACTTACCGCCAAGATACATTTTGACAAGCGAAGATGTATCGCTCTCGTAATTTGGAAATACGATTTTTTCTGTTTTTAAATTCATAGAAGATATCTTTTGAAAAAGCTTTTCTGTTTGTGTCTGCTTACCGCTGGAATCCACACCTTCTATGACAACCAACTTATAATTTTTCATAATTATTCTCCCAAAAACAGCTTTCTCTTTTCTGCCATTTTGCCACAGCTCATAGCACCTTCGGGGCAAGGAGCGCAAAGGCACGGAGGTCCTGCGTGCTTGAATATGGTGGGTGCTTTTTCCTTAACGAGTTTAAGCATCTGCCATGCCATATCTCTTATCTCCCATTGTGCTCTTTCGCAGCAACGATGGTTAAAGAAATTGAGAAGGCTACGCGCATTGAATGTTGCTATCATCTTGGTTTCGCAAGCATTCGGGAGTATGTAACGGGCATCTTCTATAGCTTTCTTTTCTGCAGCATTCTTTGCTCTCTTTTCGCTTATGCCCTCTTTTATCATATCGTCATAATGCTTCTTAAAGAGTATATCCGAAATCTCGTTATACTTCTTTAAATCGTCGTCCATAGCCTCCAAGAAAAGTTTCTTGGCTTCGGGTACTTTTTCTATTTCGGGAGGCATTATGTATTCAAATTTGCCTTCATTTACATAGCGCTGTGATTTAACGCTGTAGCTGGCTATTCTGTGTCGGGTAAACTGCGCAAGAAGGCTTCTGGAAACGCCCTCTATACCAAAGGTAAAGGTAATGTGTTCGAGAGGGCTTTCGTGTCCCATGCTCATAAGTCTTTCTATAAAAGAAGTTGTCTTTTCCTCATCAAGACCGTTCAAGATACCATCTATCTTGGAAGAAGAATAGCAAAGCTTTGCCGCCGAAGCAACAATCTTTTCGCAATCGGGGTTGTACTGAAGTAATTCTACATTCATTTTATTCACTCCTGTGGGAATTTTTTACCGTTTAAAAGTACTTTAAAACCAAACCTCGGAAGGTCCATCATTCTTATTATACGCTTGGGCTGTTTCAATAATCTGTAGAGCCACTCTATGCCATGCTTCTGATAAAATTCGGGAGCTCTCTTCACTGTGCCTGCGAACACATCAAGGCTTCCTCCTATGCCCATTGCCACACCAAAATCAAGTTCGTTCTTATGAGCATTTATCCACTTTTCCTGCTTGGGTGCACCAAGACATACAAAGAGCACATCGGGCTTTTTGTCATTTATATCGGCAATGATTTGCTTTTCTCTTTCCGCATCAAAATATCCATTGGAAACACCTGCTATTTTGATACCGGGATACCTTCTGCAAATCTCCTCGCCTGCTTTTTCCGCTACACCTTCTGCTGCACCGAAAAGATATACACTTGCACCATATGGAGCGAGCTTTCTTAACGCTTCGCAAGCGGTATCATAGCCTGCGGCTCTTTGAGAAATTGGATTCTTTACTATTTTGGAAGCATACACAACGCCTATACCGTCTGCAAGGAGCATGTCCGCTTCGTTTAACACATCTCTAAACTTTTCATCACGATATGCAACCATGATTATCTCGGAATTGGGAGTATATACACATTTGCCCCGCTGTCCGCTTCTGACATATTCTGCAATTTTGTCCGATGCTGAATCTATGGTATGTTTTGTTACCTTGACACCAAGGATATTCACTTTTTCCATATGTCACCTCCGAGATATACTATTATTTATTATACTATCCTTTTTGCATAAAATCAATACTAATTACACATTGGGAGGTACTTTGGAAATAAGTCCTGTAAGATGCTCATCGTAGCCGATAGTTCCAAGTATCCATTTGCCGTTATCGTAGGTTACATCTGTTACAGATGCATTGGAAACCCAAAGCACATCCTTTGCTTCGGAAATATCCAATCCGAGCCATATACACGACATAACTCTTATTGCGCCTGCATGTGTTGCTATCATAACGGTTTTGCCGTCGTTTTCTTCTGCTATCCTTACAAGCTCCTTTGCAAATCTCTGCTGAAGCTCCAATGTGCTTTCGCCACCGTCACAACGGACTCTGCCAAAGTCATTTAACCAAACCTGATAATTTTCGTAAAGCTCTATAATTTCGGTAAGCGTTCTGCCCTCCCACTCACCTGCAAAAATTTCTCGTAAATTTTGGGATTTAACAGGCTCAAGCCCTATCATATCGCCAAGATATTTTGCGGTATCATACGCTCTTACAAGGTCGCTGGAATATATGACATCAATGCCCTTGTCCTTAAGATACTCCGCTGTTTTTTTGCCTTGCTTATGTCCAAGCTCTGTAAGTCCCAAATCTGTGTGTCCAAGGAATTTTCTTAAGGCATTGCCTTCGCTTTGTCCGTGCCTTACTATATAGAATTTTGTCATACCAAAAACACTCCTATAAGAAAGCGGGATGTAAAAGTTTTACATCCCGCTTAAGTATTAATCTTTTAAAAGTCTTTCTAATCTATCGATACCTTCTTTTATATTCTCTTTGCTTGTAGCATATGACCAACGAACATAATCGGGTGCATCAAAGCCGTTACCGGGAACTACCGCAACAAGTTCCTTATCGAGGAATACTTCTGCAAAATCATCGGCACTGTTTATGAGCTTACCCTTTATGGTCTTTCCCTTGAGCTTGGAGATGTTCATCATTACATAGAAAGCACCCTGAGGCATAAGACAGCTTACACCTTCTATAGCATTGATTCTTTCTACCATGTATTTGCGTCTTTCGTCAAATGCGGAGAGCATCATCTTGAGGTCATCTGTAGGACCTGTAAGAGCTGCAACTGTTGCCGCCTGAGCTATGGAGTTGGGGTTGGAGGTTGTGTGGCTCTGAACATTGCCCATAGCCTTTGCAATCTGTGCATTAGATGCAGTATAGCCTATTCTCCATCCTGTCATGGCATAAGTCTTGGAAACACCGTTTACGATGATTGTAAGGTCTTTTATCTCTTCGCCGAAAGAAGCGATGCTTACGTGCTTAGCACCATCATATATGAGGTGTTCGTATATTTCATCGGAAATAACAAATATTTTGTTCTTAACAGCTACATCTGCAATAGCCTTGAGTTCTTCCTCTGTGTAAACCATACCTGTGGGGTTAGAGGGGCTGTTTAATACTATTGCCTTTGTCTTGGGTGTGATTGCTGCTTCAAATTCTGCTGCAGAAAACTTGAATCCGCTTTCTTCTGTAGTATGAAGTACCACGGGAACACCGTCGTTGTACTTAATCATTTCGGGATAGCTTACCCAGTAAGGAGCAGGTACTATAACTTCATCACCGGGATTTAAGATAGCGCCGAAAGCATTGATAAGAGAGTGCTTAGCACCGTTACTTACTACTATCTGTGAAGGGTCATAAGTAAGACCGTTATCGTCTAAAAACTTCTTGGCAATAGCCTTTTTGAGTTCTACTGTTCCCGAAGCAGGTGTGTACTTTGTAACACCGTTATTTATAGCTGCGATTGCCGCTTCCTTAATGTGACTGGGTGTATCAAAATCCGGTTCGCCTGCACCAAAGCCTACAACATTCATGCCGTCTGCCTTCATCTGCTTAAACTTACTGTCTATCATAAGTGTGGGCGAAGGGGATATAGTTTTAAATTTGTTTGATAATTCCATTTTAAGTCCTCCAATTCAGCAATAAAATACAATACAAAAATTTTAACATACATACATAAAAAATGCAAGTTTTTTAAATAAAAAATTCATTTTTGAGCGTTTTTTCGCCCTTTTGACCCAAAAATATGAATTTTTCAGAAAGTTATTATATCATTTTACCAGTTTTACTCAAAAGCTGATTCAATATAATTGATTGTCCTGTCTGCGGTATAAACCTCGCATACATCAAAGCTCATATCATCATATTCATGGTATGTCATAAGAAATACCTTTGCGGCACTTTTTATTCTCTGCTGTTTCTTGTAATTAACCGCATCCGAGGCATAGCCGTAGTCTGCATTATGTCTTGTCTTTACCTCGACAAACGAAAGGTGCATACCCCGCTTAGCTATGATATCCACCTCGCCGTGTGCGGCTCTGTAATTTCGCTTTATGATTTTATAGCCGTTTACCCTAAGATACTCACAGGTTATATCCTCGCCTATTCTTCCTACCGAAGTTGTGTTCATGGCTTTACACCTTTAAACGAAAGACGATGTATGGGGCAAGGACCGTATTTTTGTATAGCTTCAAGGTGCTCCTTTGTGCCGTAGCCCTTATGCTTTTTAAAATTATACTGAGGATATACGCTGTCTAATTCCATGATGTATCTGTCTCTGGCAACTTTGGCAAGGATTGACGCCGCCGCTATTGACATACTCTTGGCATCACCCTTTACTACGGTTTCGTAAGGTACGCTCATCTCACCGCAACGGTTGCCGTCTATAAGTGCAACATCTGGTTTTATGGAAAGAGATGAAACAGCCATGTTAAAGCATTTTAAAGTAGCATTTAATATGTTTATTCTGTCTATTTCCTTTTCGTCTGCCGAAACAATGGCATATGCAAGGGCTTTTTCTTTTATTACATCAAAGAGCTCTTCCCTCTTCTTTTCGGAAAGTTTTTTGGAATCGTTTATTTCGGGGATAAATACACCTTTTTCAAAGATAACAGCAGCGGCAAATACAGGGCCTGCAAGAGGGCCTCTGCCTGCCTCGTCTACACCTGCAATGTATTTACAGCCTTTGTCATAATACTTATTTTCGTATTCGAGCATTGTTTATTCCTCCGTAAAATCCATAGGTCTTTCGAGTGAGATGTTACCAAGCTTAGCACCGCGGAATTCATCAAGAAGAATTTTTGCAGCACGCTCGGTATCTATCTCGCCTCCCGAAACAACAAAACCACGTTTTTTTCCGAGAAGCTGTAAAAGCTCATAGCCATCCAAATCATCAAAATCTGTCATCTTGTATCTTGCTGTGAGGCTATCGGGATAGAGTTCTTTTAACTTTAAAAGAAGCCTGCAGGCGATTTCTTCAAGGTCCATTATTTCGTCCTTGATAGCACCTGTAAAGGCAAGCTTTTCGCCTACGGATATATCCTCAAACTTAGGCCACAAGATACCGGGAGTATCAAGAAGCTCAAAGGAATTTGCAAGTCTTATCCATTGTTTGCCTCGTGTTACACCGGGGCGATCGCCTGTTATGGCACTCTTTTTGCCCGAAAGTTTATTTATAAACGAGGATTTGCCTACATTGGGTATACCGACAACCATCATCTTTATGGGACGGTTTACAAGTCCTCGTGCTTTGTCGTGTTCTATCTTATCTTTTAGTATCTCCTTGCAAGCGGTAAAAACCTCGTTAAGAGATTTTCCCGAAACAGACGATATACTTCTGACATTTAACCCTTTATTTGCAAAATACTTTTCCCATTCGTTTGTGATTTTGCTATCGGCAATATCAGACTTATTTAAAACAACAAGTCTTGGCTTATTTGGAAAAATTTCGTCTATGGCAGGGTTACGACTGCTAAGGGGAATTCTGGCATCAAGAAGCTCTACAACTATATCTATGAGCTTTTGATTTTCCTCCATCATTCGTCTTGTTTTGGTCATATGACCCGGATACCACTGTATATCCACAACATTCACCTTCTTTGTATATTTAAACAACGGCACCTCGGAAAACCGCGGTGCCGCAAATATTATTATTTATATAATGAGCCGAAGCTTTCGAAAGGAAGCAATCTTATCTGCGCTTTACCGATTATATTGTCTATCGGCACTGCACCTACATCCCTGCTGCGGCTATCGTGGCTTCTGTTACGATTGTCGCCGAGAACAAAAACAGTACCCTCGGGAACAGTAAACGGAAACTCTGTAGCATTGGGGTCAACACCGCGAATAGTCTCGGATATATAATCCTCGGTAAGAACCTCGCCGTCTACTTCTACATTGCCGTCTTCGTTAATTGTAACTGTCTGACCTTCGGTAGCAATTACTCTCTTGACATAAGCAAGGTCTTTGTTGGGTGAACGATCTTCCTCGCTTATGGGAGGATTGAAAATTACTATATCGCCCTGCTGGGGTTCAGTATATGCAATGATTCTTGTAAAAAGTCTGTCTCCATCGTCTAAAGTGGGATACATACTCTCACCCTCTACCTCTACAAGGGTGAAAACGAAGTTGCGTATAACGATTGCTATAACAATAGCAAGTGCTATAGAAACCACCCAATCGAGCACCTCTTTCTTCCAAGATTTTTTGGGAGAAACTTCTACGGTTTCTTCTATAGGTTCATTGAAATTTTCGTTGTTTTCCATGTGTCGTTACACCTCCAAAATATAAACAAAGCTATGGGCAAAAATTGACCATAGCCGAAGTAGCGCATTTTTTGTAAAGAGGACTCAGTACAAGTCCTCTTTACAAATAAGTGGTTATATTTTCTCTTTAACTCTTGTTGCCTTACCGACTCTGTCACGTAAGTAGTAGAGCTTAGCTCTTCTAACTTTACCTTTTCTGACAACTTCGATTTTAGCAAGTTTAGGAGAATTTACAGGGAAAGTTCTTTCCACACCTACACCATAAGAAATTCTTCTTACAGTAAAGGTTTCTGTAATACCGCCGTGTTTCTTGGAAATGATTGTTCCTTCAAACACCTGGATTCTTTCTCTTGTACCTTCTTTGATAAGCACGTGAACCTTAACAGTATCACCAATGCAAAGCTCAGGAAGGTCTGTTCTTAACTGTGCGCTTGTTAAGCTTTCAATAATATCCATTATTATATCCTCCTCTCTCCGTAGGCGTTCTTGCAAAGCACTATTGACTCAATCGAGAAGAGCCATTTACAGAGGACCGCCCGTATACCTTAAATATAATACCACAACAAAAACCAAAATGCAAGCATTTTTTTGGAATTTTATAATTTTTTTGCCTTTTTATATTTTTCTAACATGTCAGGTCGTTTGGAAGCTGTTTCCTCAAGGGATTTTTCCATACGCCACTTTGCTATAAGTGCATGATTTCCGCTTAAAAGCACCTCGGGCACTTTCCTACCGTTAAACTCGGGAGGTCTGGTATAGTGAGGGTATTCCAACAGTCCGCCGTAGTGCGATTCGTCGGTAAAGCTATCCTCATTTGAAAGCACGCCCTCGAGCATACGGCTTACGCTGTCTATTACTACCATGGCAGGTATCTCTCCGCCTGTAAGCACATAATCGCCTATGGATATTTCCTCATCTACGATTTCGTCTATTATACGCTGGTCAACACCTTCGTAGTGACCGCAGAGTATAACAAGATTTTCATACTGAGTAAGTTCAACGGCTTTTGCCTGACTAAACACCTCGCCCTTTGGAGACATATAGATAACATGAGGTTTTTCGTCTATGCCCTTGCATACATCACAATAGGCATTATATATAGGCTCAGCCTGCATTACCATGCCTCTGCCTCCGCCGTAGGGATAATCGTCTACCCTTTTGTGTTTGTTTACAGCGTAGTCGCGGATATTTATCATATTAAATTCCAGAACATTTTTCTTTTCTGCACGCCCGAGCATACTATCGTGAAGAACACCGTCAAACATCTCGGGAAAAAGCGTAAGTACATGAAACTTCATACTTTTACCTCAATCTAAAAGTCCTTTTGGCATTTCTACCATAACAAAGCCTTCTGATATATTTATCTCTTTAACCACAGATTTGATTGCAGGTACATATATATACTTGCCGTCGCTTCCTTTTACTGTATAAACATCGTTACTTCCTGTGGTAATGACATCGGTAATTACCCCGTACTCTATGTCGGCATCCTTTAAAGTAAGTCCTATAATATCGGCTACGAGGTATGTGTCCTCAGGGAGGTCGGAAAAGATTTCCTTTTCGGCATAGAGAATCTGACCGCGATACTTTTCTGCTACATCAACATCGTCTATACCTCTGAGCTTTAAAAGAACACAGTTCTTCTGATAGCGAACACTCTGAACCTCATACTTTTCGCCTTTTAAATAAAGCTCTGTAAAAATCTCAAACACTTCGGGTACATCGGTACGGACATTTACCTTTACCTCACCCCTTAAGCCATGAGTATTTACTATTTCGCCTACATCTATAAGATTATTCATATAGAGCACCTCTCCTGATTACAAAAATGGGGATGTAAATAATTACATCCCATTTTAGTGAATTATTGAATTACTGTACAATTTCAACAACTACGCGCTTATTCTCTTTGCCTGAAGCAGCCTTAATAAGTGCACGGATGGACTTTGCAATTCTTCCCTGCTTTCCTATAACCTTGCCCATGTCCTTTTCGTTAACACGAAGTTCAAGAGTGGTTATTTTGTCGCCGTCTACTTCTGTAACGGTAACATCTTCAGGAAAATCGACAAGAGCTTTTGCAACATATTCTAATAACTCTTTCATGTCAAAACCCTCCGCTGATTATTTTATGATACCGCTGATCTTAAGAAGTTCCTTAACAGTATCCGTAGGCTGTGCACCGTTTGCAAGCCACTTGTTAGCGAGTTCTGCATCAATCTTGATTGTAGAAGGTTCTGTCTTAGGATCGAATGTACCGATTTCTTCGATGAATCTTCCGTTTCTGGGATATCTGGAATCTGCAACAACTACTCTGTAGAAAGGAGCTTTCTTAGCACCCATTCTCTTTAAACGAATTTTAACCATTAAAATTCACCTCCAAAAAAAATTATAAACAATATTTGAATGCTACCTTAAGAAATTGCCAAACCCGCCCATGGCGCGCTTCATTTTCTTAGGATCGCTAAATTGTTTCATGAGTTTCTTCATTTGTTCAAATGATTTTAAGAACTGATTTACCTCGTGAATTTCCGTGCCGCTTCCGGCTGCTATACGCTTTTTGCGACTGGGATTGATTATATCGGGATTGTGGCGTTCCTTGGCTGTCATGGAAGTTATGATAGCTTGAATACGGTCCATCTTCTTTTCATCAAATGATGCACCTGCAAGTGCCTTTTTGTTAACTCCGGGAAGCATACCCAATATATCGCTTAGTGAACCAAGCTTTTTCATCTGCTTCATCTGATCAAGATAATCATCCAAAGTAAATGTCTGCTTACGGATTTTCTTTTCGAGTTCGAGTGCCTGCTTCTCGTCGAAGGCTTCCTGAGCTTTGTCGATAAGAGTGAGCACATCGCCCATGCCGAGGATTCGGGAAGCCATTCTGTCGGGATAAAACCAATCCATATCGGTGAGCTTTTCGCCCTGACCGATAAGCTTAATCGGCTTACCTGTAACGGCTCTTACGGAAAGCGCCGCACCGCCTCTTGT
>JAZLCB010000412.1:0-2327 GCA_045614005.1 Clostridia bacterium | reverse complement strand
CATGGCGGAATTTATAATGGATAAGGAAATGTCCGACTTTACCTCGTTTACGGCTTCGGGTGCTTTATCGCATTATATATCCGAAAGCTCGGTCGGAAGTTTTCAGCCTATGAATGTTACATTCGGCATAATAGAACCGCTCGGAATGAGGGTAAAAAAGAAAAAAGAAAAAAATGCCCTTATTTCACAGCGTTCGCTCGAAAAATTAGACGAAATAAAGACACGAATTTTGTAATACACAAAAAATTTGCATTTAGAACCGCGTATTTTAAAATACGCGGTTCCCTATTTTTGAAAATTTTTTTCGTTTTAAAACGGCTTTTTTTCAACTTTTCCTTGAAATTGTCGTTTTTTTTTGGTATAATTAGCATATACGACTATGCATTTTTACAGGATAACTTTATCAACAATTTTAAACCCAATGTGGATAAAATATACTTAGGAGAATTAATTAAAATGATCAGTATTGTAGAAACCTGGAAATCCGTACTGGAAATCCTGAAAAAAGAAATTATGGAGTCGAGCTATAACACGTGGATAGATCCCATAATTCCTGTGGATATCTCTGTGGATAGCATCACTCTCCTTGTTCCCTACGACTATTGCAAAAGCATGATTGAAGCGAGATATATGTCTTTTATTAAAGAAGCACTTCTTCTTGTAACAAAAAGGGATTACGAAGTAGAAATTATTATAAAATCTCCTCTTACTACTATAGAAAGAAGAGGCGAAACAATAATCTTAAAGCAGGAAGCAAACATCGGTATGCATTTAAACCCTGCATATACCTTCAATTCCTTTGTTACAGGCAAGTCCAACGAGCTTGCACATGCCATAGCTAAGAATGTTTCGCAGTCGGTTATAAAAGGCGAAGTAAGTGACTACAACCCCTTATTTCTTCACGGCGGTGTTGGTCTTGGCAAAACACATCTTATGAATGCCATCTGCCACGACATACTCCAGAAGCGCCCCGAAGCAAGGATTCTTTATACCACAAGCGAACAGTTTACAAATGACCTTGTAAACTCCATCAAAGATGACAGAACACAGGAGTTCCGCGATAAATACAGAAATGTGGATATTCTTCTTATAGATGATATCCAGTTTATTGCAGGTAAAGAAAATACTCAGGAAGAATTCTTCCATACATTTAATGCACTTCATCAGGACAATAAGCACATTGTAATTACAAGTGACCGTCCTCCGAAGGAGCTTTATACATTGGAAGAAAGACTCCGTTCCCGTTTTGAATCCAGCGGTATCCACGAGATTAACCCGCCCGATTTTGAAACACGCATTGCCATACTTAAGAAAAAGGCGGACCGCATAGGTATAGAGATACCCGAGGATATCTACAGATACATTGCAGAAAACATTACTTCAAACATAAGAGAATTAGAGGGTGCTGTAAAAATGCTCAACAGCTACCACAATCTTATGAACCGCGAAGTAACTCTCGACCTTGCAAAGGATGTTCTTAAGGATTACGAAATAGAAACACAAAAGACTATTACATTAGAATACATAGCAAACAATGTGGAAAAGTATTGCAATCTTAAAGAAAATGAGCTTCTTTCGCAGACAAGAAGCAAAAATGTTGCATATCCCAGACAGATTGCAATGTATATAATGAAAGAAATAACAAATTATTCCCTTATCCAGATAGGAGAATTCTTCGGAAGAGACCACTCTACAATTATCCATGGTATAAACAAAATCAAAAAGGATATTGAAGAGGACAGAGCAAAGAAAAACCTTGTGGATAACATAGTAAATAACATCAAGAATTAACATAGCGCAAAGTCGCACAGTACAAGGCTTTAAATGAGTTTTGCACATAAAAATGTGTATTATTTTTAAGGTGAATGTTTATAGTTTTTTTATACACATTTTGTCCCTTTTTGAAAGGATAACTTTTTGAAATTGTACACAGCTTTAAAGAGGCTTAAATTCTGAGTCTCGGAGGGTTTTCAACATATCAACACCCTCTACTGCTACTACTGAATTTATATATACATTTATTTATTTATTTGGTGAGAGTTCACACCACTAAATACTATTTTATTCACACATGAATAAATACAGGCTAATGTACGTAAAAAACACGGGCCAGATTGAGATAACTAAATTACCATAGTCATTGTCTTAAGTTTTGATTTGCAAGTGGGAAATACATATATTTATTTGGATGGATATATTACAATAAAAAAAAATTAGTATTACGTAAACAACACCTGCTAGATTGAGATGATTAGATCGATATAGTGATTAATTCAAAGTTTATTTATGATTCAAACATATGTTAACATACTTGATTGGAGAAAATG
>JAZLCB010000411.1:0-5326 GCA_045614005.1 Clostridia bacterium | reverse complement strand
ACAGTACATCGAAGAAGGCAAGGACCTCGTAGGCAAGGGCTTTGACCCCCGTAAGGTTCTCGCTCCCGGTGTGGAAGCTATTAAGGAAACTGTTAAGGAAAAGATGGAACTTTTTGGTTCTGTAGGCAAAGCATAATTTGCATAGTGTTCCAAAAACACTATGCAGCGATATAAATTCCTTCGGAATTTTTGATATGTACTTCGTACACGATATGCCTACGGCTCGATATGTCGCTTCGCGACGAGAGTGAGGAATTTATATTATATCGAATTTGCGCAGCAAATATATCGAGTTGCCTAAGGGCAACATATCGTTATTTATTTTTTGATAATCAATCAGAAGCCACCGTAATTTTTGCGGTGGGCTCGTTTATTCTGCATCTTTTTTTCCTATCCTGCAGTGATGGTTGCGACATGTTTTTCTACTATAATATAGAAAATACTTGACTTTTACCTATAATTTATGTATAATATTGTAATTGTGTTGACAGTATTATTATATACTTATCATACAAAGTAATTTAGGCAGATGCAAAAAAGCTTGGTTATCCGAACCTTTTTGCAATCACCTTATAGTGTAATTTTAAAGGAGAATTAGTAAAATGGCAGCAAAACCAATCATTTTGACACCTGAGGGATACAAGAAATTAGAAGAAGAATTAAGAACTCTCAAGGTTGAGGGAAGAACGGAGATTGCCGAAAAAATCAAAGAAGCCAGAAGCTACGGCGACCTTAGCGAAAATGCAGAATACGATGCAGCCAAGGATGCTCAGGCAGCTATGGAACAGAGAATTACAACTATAGAGAATATGCTCAAGAATGCACAGATAGTTTCCGAAGACGATGTAAGCACCGATGTTATAACAATAGGCTCAAGAGTAAAGCTCTTTGATGAGGATTTTGAAGAAGAGGTTGAGTACACAATAGTAGGCTCTACCGAAGCAAATCCCGACGACGGCAGAATATCCGATGAGTCTCCTATAGGTAGCGCAATCCTCGGTCACAAGGTTGACGATGTTGTGGATGTGGTACTTCCCAATGGCGAAACAATACAGTTTAAGGTGCTCGAGATAAACAGATAGAAAGGATAATTTCTATGGAAAACACACAGAATCCAATTATCGAAACAGAAGAAAATTTAAACGAACTTCTTAAAGTCCGCAGAGATAAGCTCAAAGAGCTTCAGGCAGACGGCAGAGATCCGTTCGAAATAACCAAGTTCGACAGAACTCATACATCTGCACAGATTACCGCAGACTACACCGAAGAAGAAAGACAGATTACCAAAAGAGGTTCTGAAGAAACCGAAACCATCATGGCAAAGATTTCTGCATTAGACGGTCAGGTAGTTACCGTAGCCGGCAGAATCATGTCCAAAAGAGGCATGGGTAAGGTAGGCTTTGTTCACATTGCAGACCTCGAAGGCAGAATACAGCTTTTTGTTAAAAAAGATATATTGGGCGAAGAAGAGTACAACCGCTTCAAGAAGCTCGATATAGGTGATATAGTGGGCGCTACAGGTGAGGTATTTACCACACAGACAGGCGAAATATCCGTAAGAGTAGACAGCATCACTCTTCTTTCAAAGTCGCTTCGTCCCCTCCCCGAAAAGTTCCACGGACTTTCCGACCCCGATTTAAGATATCGTCAGAGATATGTAGACCTTATCATGAACGAGGGTGTAAAGGACACATTTATCAAGCGTTCCAAGATTCTTTCTTCTATCCGTCGTTACCTTGACGGACAGGGATTCCTCGAGGTAGAAACACCCATGCTCGTTTCCAATGCGGGCGGTGCGGCAGCTCGTCCTTTTGAAACACACTTCAATGCTCTGGACGAAGACCTTAAGCTTAGAATTTCCCTTGAGCTCTACTTAAAGCGTCTTATCGTAGGCGGACTCGAAAGAGTATACGAAATAGGCAGAGTATTCCGTAACGAAGGTCTTGACACACGTCATAATCCTGAGTTTACACTCATGGAGCTCTATCAGGCATATACCGATTACCACGGCATGATGGACCTTACCGAAAACCTCTATCGTCATGTAGCTATGGAAGTGCTCGGCACAACCAAGATAGTATACAACGGCATAGAGATGGACCTCGGCAAGCCTTTTGAAAGAATAACAATGGTAGACGCAGTTAAGAAGTATTCGGGAGTAGACTTCTCCAAGGTGGAAACACTCGAAGAAGCTCGTGCACTTGCAAAAGAGCACCATGTAGAATACGAAGAGCGTTATAAGAGAGGCGACATCTTAAACCTCTTCTTCGAAGAGTTTGTAGAAGATCACCTCGTTCAGCCTACATTTGTTATGGACCACCCCGTTGAGATTTCGCCTCTTACCAAGAAGAAGCCCGAAAATCCCGACTATGTAGAACGTTTCGAGTTCTTTATGAACGGCTGGGAAATGGCAAATGCATACTCCGAGCTCAACGACCCCATCGACCAGAGAGAGCGTTTCAAGGCTCAGGAAGAACAGCTCGCACAGGGCGACGACGAAGCTAACACCACCGATGAGGACTTTATGAATGCCCTCGAAATCGGTATGGCGCCTACAGGCGGTATCGGCTTCGGTATTGACCGTATGTGTATGCTCCTTACAGACTCTCAGGCTATAAGAGATGTACTCCTGTTCCCGACTATGAAGACACTCGCCGACAAATGAGTTCGCGAAGCGAACGAAATGAGTCGTTAGCGAGCAATAAGCCATACTGAGTATGGCGCGAGCGTGCGAGGTCGAATGCGACGAGGCGAAAAAACACAACATTTGTGAAATCGAGTGTTTTGAGCCGAGCGTAGAAGACATAAACTACCCCTTTTGCATATTTGCAGGAGGGGTTTATATTTGCATCAAAGTTTGCAGTAAATCATACCGAGTATGGCGCGAGCGTGCGAGGTCGAATGCGACGAGGCGAGGATTTCTTCCTTTGTAGGATTAAGAAATTCCGAGCCGAGCGTAGAAGACACAAACTACCCCTTTTGCTTGTTTGCAGGAGGGGTTTTCTTTTACTGCACCAATGTGTGCAAAAATTGAAAAAGGCACTTAACAAGAATGAAGGACTACGGAAAATTTCGTAGTCCTTTTTGCTTGCAAAAAAATATAATTATTTTTATAGGACCATTGCATGAATTGAATTTAAGTGGTATAATAATTATGCGAAACAATTTTAATAATATAGAAGGGCACTATTTTTATGGGTATTTTATACCCTTTTTTGTGCAACCTACTTTTAGAGTTTTGATAAAACCACAAACTCCATTTGGTAGGTTGAGCATAGTGCCATTCTATTAAAATTGTTTCGCAGCAATCGGAGTTTGTGTTTTTTGCGCACTAACTTCGGTTGGTGCGTTTTTTTATTTTATATTATATTTTTAGGAGGTTTTCTTATGAAAAAAATCGCATCTTTAACAATGGTAGTTGTATTACTACTCTGCATGTTCACTTTTAATGTATCAGCACAGGAAAATGTGTCTGTTTACATAGAAGGTGAAAAAGTTGAATTTGATGTTCAACCACAAATTATTAGTGGAAGAACAATGGTTCCTATGAGAAAGATTTTTGAGCAATTAGGAGCAACTGTTGAATGGGAACAAACAACTCAAACTATAACAGGAAAAAAAGAAGATACCACTATTATCATGCAAATTGATAATAATGAATTATCCGTAAATGATAATGTTTCGACATTGGATGTAGCACCAATTGTGGTTGATGGCAGAACTTTAGTTCCAGTTAGAGCTATTGCTGAAAGTTTTGGTATTGATGTGTTATGGTATGGAGATATAGAAACCGTTGCAATATATAGTGATAAAGATTCCATAGAAAAGAAAAGTTTTTATAATTTAAAAGGTGATAGCGTAGAAATAGATGTAAACTTTGAAAAAAATTATTTAGCTTTGGGTTGGTCAACTGATATTAGCAAAATTGAAACAGTTTGTATGTATGCACCCGATGGAAGAACAAAGTATGTTCATGTTGGTGATGTGGCAGACGAAGTTGCAGTAGGTTGGTATACAGAGCCGGTGGTAACAATGTACGCATTAGACGGAAGAACAAATGTTGTGAAAAAAGCCGATGTCGAAGCTAACAAGAAAGTTGGTTGGTATGAAACAAGGGCGGAAGTTACACAAAATGTTTACTCAATAACGGGTTCAAAAGAAGTATATAAAGCAGAGGTAGATACGTATTTACAACAGGGATGGCGCAAGTGGCCTTATCCTATTACTATAACAGATAAATGTTCTTTCGAAGAGAATTCTGTAAATGGAATAAAATTATACTGGCAACCTAAAAACACTTCTGGGAAAACAATAAATTACTATTCGGCAACTTTATATTTCTTTAATCCAGTAGGTGATTTAGCTTACGACGAAATAACACGAAAAGCACACGAAACTGTCAAATACGTAGGTCCTGTAGAACCAAATAAAGATTTAATAATTTATAGCATAGTTGGCTATGTTGGGGCGTGTGATTCGGTAGTGGTAGGAGAAATTACTTTGGAATATTCTGATGGTACCAAAGAAGAATTTTGGTGCGGTCAGGTGGCCAAAGAAGGGAATCTGCTTTCAAAATGGAATGGTATGATTATTCCTAAACCATAGAAAGCAAGAACGTATGACGATATTTCTAAAGTGGTCAATATGTTCACGACACCTCTGACACCATTTTTGACACCAATTCTCCTATGATTATGTAGAGTTACAATGAGTTATATAATTATTGGGATCCAAATCCCAACCATGAAGTCACTTGATAAATAAAACACCGTGTTTTCAAGGGTTTACGAGGAACGGATAACCGAATTTACCCACATTTTACCCATTTTAACAAATTGAAAACCGACTATATGACACAAATTAAACCCCATCATTGCGTATTGCAAAGGTGGGGTTAACTTATTATTACGATATTTTAGAAATATTTTTATATTCATGTTATTATCTTTCATAGAGGTAAAATCTTTGTATGCTTTTCCCAAAACAAGATAAATGTATAAATAAAATAATTGAAGCCTTTCCTCAAAACGCAACTAAATAATTTTTCATAAAAACTGTGACTTTTAAAGTTGCAGTTTTTGTATTTTGCGATAAAACAAAAATTCCTCTATCGGAAAAATAAGACCAAATTTTACACAATAAAAATCTTGATATTTTTCCCGTAACATGTTATACTATATACAGATAACCTGAACGAAGCTATCCGAACTAGCCTCTAAGCCTTGAAAATAGTGCTTTTCTTTGTTGTCAGTTTTCGCCATACCTCGTATTGTCAAAAACTTCCGCCTCGAAAAGACACAGATTTTCAAGGCTTGGAGGTTCAAAG
>JAZLCB010000410.1:0-2551 GCA_045614005.1 Clostridia bacterium | reverse complement strand
AAAGTTACAAAGAATAACAGCATCGAGTCCGCAATCGAGAAATTCGTCATAATCTGTAAACACCAATGTTCCCTCGGGGACAACTTTGTCTACTCTGTCTCTCTTTACTATGGGATCATTTTCACACACTGCATAAAGGCAAGCGCGCTCACCCATGGACTGCAATGTCTGTATAAATGTTAATCCTCGTCTTGCTCCTAATACACCAATTTTTAACTGTTCCATTTTGAATATTCCTCCTACATGCGAGTTTATTAAGTACTGTCACAAGTATAATTATATTTATTTAACACAAACGGTCAACTTATATTCCCAAAAACAAGGGCAATAAAATTGCTTTTTTGTACAAAAAAACAGACTGCAAAAACAAATGCTTTTACAGTCTGTCTGAATACTAAAAATTATACATCATAATCGAGCTTGAACTTTTCGCCACAACCATAGTTTTCGTAAACGTAGTCGATGTCCTTATCGCCTCTGCCCGAAAGACAAGCAAGGATTGAACCTGTACCGTGTTCCTTGGCATATTTGATTGCAAAGGCAACTGCGTGCGCACTTTCTATAGCAGGGATTATACCCTCATAGCGTGAAAGCAGGAAGAACGCTTCCATAGCTTCCTCATCGGATATTGTTTCGTAATTAACTCTGCCTGCATCTCTTAAGTATGCATGCTCAGGGCCTACACCGGGGTAGTCGAGTCCGCTTGCTATTGAATATACGGGAAGGGGTTCGCCCTCGTTATCCTGAAGAACATAGGTGTTGAAGCCGTGAATCTTACCCTTTGTACCAAACTTCATTGTAGCAGCGTGGTCGCCCACCTTTTCGCCTCTGCCGAGAGGTTCGATACCATAGATATCTACAGGGTCTGCAAGGAAAGGTGTAAACATACCGAGAGAGTTAGAACCGCCACCTACGCAAGCACATACCGCATCGGGCATGATGCCTGTCATATCGAGGAACTGTTCTCTTGCTTCGATACCTATTACAGACTGGAAGTCGCGTACCATCTTGGGGAACGGATGGGGTCCTAATGCAGAACCTATGCAATAGATTGCATTGTCATACTCATTGAGATATGCTTCAAAAGCAGCGTCTACCGCTTCTTTGAGGGTCTTAAGACCGTGAGTTACGGGGATAACATTTGCGCCGAGCATCTTCATACGGATAACATTGGGATGCTGTTTTGCTATATCCACCTCGCCCATGTATACATCACATTCCATACCGAAGTATGCAGCAGCGGTAGCTATTGCAACACCGTGCTGACCTGCACCTGTTTCGGCAATGAGCTTTTTCTTGCCCATGTATTTTGCGAGAAGTCCCTCACCCATGCAGTGATTGAGCTTGTGTGCTCCTGTGTGGTTTAAATCTTCTCTCTTTAAATAAATCTGGCAGTTTCCGAATATCTTGGAAAGTCTTTCGCAGTGATATACGGGAGTGGGTCTGCCCTGAAACTCCTTGCGGATTCTGCGAAGCTCGTTTATAAATTGTGCCGAATGGCAGATTGCTTCGTACGCTCTGTCTGCCTCCTCGAATGCGGGTACGAGCTCGGGCGGTAAGAAAGATCCGCCAAATTCGCCAAAGTATCCGTCCTTTGACGGAAAGTTCTTAAGATAGGTCTGAAACTCTGTGTAATTTTTTTTCATAATAAATGCCTCCAATGAAATAGTTTTTCAGCATTACAACAAAAAATGCCCTTGAACACACGTATAGTGTTTTCAAGGGCGAATATACTCCGCGGTGCCACCTTGCTTTAAATCCTGTAGGATTCCTTAGCGGGATACCATCATATCCCCGACTTATAACGCAAGTCTTACGTCAGTGCATTTAACACTGCCCTCAACAGTCCATATTGTTCAGGGACTTCTGCGGAACTCACACCATAATCCGCTCGCTCAAAAGAAGCTTATCCTGATTTTTTTCTGTCTCAACGGTTTGTTGTAATATTGATTTATTACATTATACAACCGAAAAAACGTGTTTGTCAATAGTTTTTTGTTTGACAAAGCACTCGGTAAACTATATACTATAGTAAGAAAGCGAGAAAGCGAGGTGGACATATGGAAAACATAATAAAATCGGGAATATCCGTTCAAAAAATTAAAGACAAAGCCGATTTAAAATCCGATAACCACTCCCATGCTTACTATGAGATTGTGTATGTGCGTTCGGGCGACTTTGCATACTTTATAGAGGACACTATGGTGCCCGCTACAGACAAGAGTATAATTCTCGTAGACAAAAACACCATCCACAAAGCAAATCTTTCTACACATAACTATGTGTATTTTATAGTTAAATTTTCTGCTGACTTTATAGACGGCACATTTACAGAAGAACTCCACGAAATCTTTAAGAAAAAGAAGTTTGTTCTGCCTGCAAGTGAATATGTTTTCTTTGATATGCTGTTTTCCAAAATGTATCACGAATACCGCGACAAAAAGAAACATTGGCAAAAACTTGCAGGTTACTACATGTCCGAAATCATAACGTTTTTGGACAGAATGTCAACAGAAGCACATGAAAATGAATCCAAAAAGATTACGGTTAC
>JAZLCB010000409.1:0-3784 GCA_045614005.1 Clostridia bacterium | reverse complement strand
ATATTCTCTTTTGGAAGAATAGCATCCGAGGAGTATATATACAGCAAGTTGGATTCGGGTAAGAAAAGAAATGATATAGCAACGGCACTCGTTTTGGCTATGCTGAGTCAATAAAAAAGGCCTGTAAAAATTACATGCCTTTTGGGATTATGAAAATATCTTATTTACTTCTTCATATGACTTTGGTGTTCCTATATCGTAGCAATCACCTTTAAAAGCATATGTCATAACGGTTTTTTGTTTGTAAAGCCACGAAGGGAAGAATCCCGGAGCATCGGGATTGTTACCTTCTTCCAGATATTTTTTAACAAGCGGAACAGTATCTTTTTTGTATATGTATGCGGCAAATGCGGCAAGGTTACTCTTTGGATTTGCGGGTTTTTCTTCCATGGCGATTACCTTGCCTGTTTCGTCTGCTATTACATTACCCATTCTCTTTAATTCTTCTACATCGTTTATTTCTTTAACAAGAATCATATCCTTGTCGCAAGCTTTGTGAGCATCATAGTAGTCCTTGAGTTTAAAGGTGAATATGTTGTCACCTGCCATTATGAGGAGGTCATCATCTAATCCGAGCTCATTTATGGCAAAGCTTATATCACCAACGGCACCGAGCTTGTTGGTATCGTCTGTGGTTTTGTCGTCAAGCACAGTTACCTTGAGTCTGGTTTCAAAGTTCTTTTCCCATTCTACAAAGTTGTCGTAGAACTTGGTGTTACTTACGATTATAAGCTCGTCGATATCGTCTATTGTTTCGATTTCGTTTACTATATAGTTAAGTATAGGCTTTGGTCCGATAGGAAGAAGAGCCTTTGGTTTGTCAATAGTAAGTGGATAAAGTCTTGTGGCATATCCTGCCGCGAGGATAATTGCTTTCATTTTCATCACTCCTGCAATTTAGTGACTTTATTTTATCATATTGCAGGGTGCGTTTCAAGTGCAAATTATGATTTGTACTTGTTTTTTGTTGCTATTCCGCCTCTTATATGTCTTTCGGCTTTGTTGGTATCGAGAAGTTTTTTTGCTTCCGATGCAAGCTGAGGGTTTATCTTTACAAGTCTTTCGCTTATATCCTTGTGCACGGTGCTTTTTGATACGCCGAATTTCTTTGCGGCACTTCGTACCGTGGAGCGATGCTCTACCATGTATCTGCCTATTGTAATTGCTCTTTCAGATATGTAATCCTTCAAACATTTCACCCCAAAACAAATAGTTTGTATATCTATATGCAAGGTGGTGGGAAAATAGAAATAAAAAAGAAACCATTTTATCCGTGGGAATAGGTTTTTAACCACATACCCATTATGGATAAAATAGTTTCCATTGAAAAAAGAATAGTCGCAAAACGAAAAGTGTTTTAGAGCGGGTCAAAAGTTCTGATATAATGTTTTTTGTTTCCACAGATAAATCACCTCGTTGTTATTATAGTGTAAGATACTGAAATAAACAAGCAACTTCCTGTTGCATTAAATAACATATTTTAACTTTTGACACAATGCCAAAAGTGTAATATAATATAAACATACCACAAGAAAAGGTGATACTATGAAGATTACATGCGATATACCTTTGGAAGAAATATATTTAAAAAAAGATGATACATATGTTCTTCAGGACGACGCATATGTTTTTTCGGTAGGTAAGCTTGACGATTTGTGTTGCGAAAAGCACAGACACAATTTTATAGAGATAGTTTATATGCTAAAAGGTAAATGTGTTCACAATATAGACGGCAAAGACTACCCTGTAAGGCATGGCGATATGGTAATTGTAAATTACAACCAGAGCCATACAATATACGGCAATGCAAGCGGTCAGTATGTAAACATTCTTCTTAAGCCCGAATACATAAGCGGAACACTTGCAAACCGCGAAAATGCATTTGAACTTCTCAATCTGCGCGAATTTGAAGATTTCAGAAAAATCCTTGACGAAAAGAAGTGCAAGGTAAGCTTTTCGGGCGAGGAAAGAAGCAGGATAGAGGAAATTATCGGCATAATAATAGATGAATACAAAACCAAGGCTCCGGGCTATGAACTTGCAGTACGCTCACAGTTCAATTTTCTTATCATAATGATATTCCGCAAGATGCAGCTCGACCTTGACAATCGCTTTGACGGTGTATCCGATAAACTTCTTAATTATCTGGAAGTTCATTGCGGTGAAAAGCTCACTCTCGATACCGTGGCACGATTGTGTTCATACAATTCTTCGTACTTCAGCCGTATATTCAAAAATTATACCGGACACAATTTTATTTCGTATTTAAGAAAGATACGAATCAGCAAGGCGGCAGAGCTTATTTCCGGCACGGATATTATGATTAAAGACATCATGTGCGAGGTGGGATATACGGAAAGTAACAAGTTTTATGCAGATTTTAAAAAGGTTTTCGGCGTATCTCCGCTCCAATATCGAAAAAGTAAAAAATAGAGAGTTTTTTATGTCAAAAAATCCACTTTTCAAAAAGTGGATTTTTGTTTTATAATATATAGTAGAGGTGAGATGTCTGAATGTGTAAAAAATCGACATTGAGTTGTTATATAAAATTTTGTAAAAACATTAAATGAAAGGGTGATAAAACATGAGAAAAGTTTTAGCGGCAGTGCTTATTTTTGCTATGATATTTACCATGGGTATAGCACCCTTTGGTGTTCTTGCAGAAACAAATTATGCAGATTATGTACCGGGGCCAATGCCGGATAACCTGATTTTAAATCCGACCAGTGCAAACGGTGTTGCCAGCGACAATACTACAGGATATGTAAAGAGAGCTTACGCCGATGGCTATAATGCTTATGGCTTTACAGCGCAGAAAGATATTGATATAGAAAGTGCAATATCCGCATCTCAAAGAGCATATTACGGTAAACTGGTAGGTACAGTTGTCAAAAAAGACGGAAACGGCTTTGTAAGCACACAAAAGCTCAAAGTAGGAAGTAGCTATGTGTTTGTGCTTCCTGTAAAGAATATTGGTACCACCGAGTCTGTTACTATGAATATTGCGATGTCCAATTCCACAAACTACAGCAGCGCAAAGTATTCAAACGAATATGGTTCAAACGGTTTTACAATCACCGACAAAGATAATTACACAGATTTTAAGGGTACAATCACAATGCCCGGTTCTACAGAGGGCGCAGAGGTTCCGCCAACTGTTACTATAGGGTTCCCCGATGGCACACCTCAGGGTGCAGGCTTTGCAATCAATCTTGCAAACAGCGGTGTAACAAAGATGTACTTTGCAGAGGAAAAGGCATACGACATTAAAGTGTCGCACTCTCACAGCGAGGTAATGGCAGGCGATAGCCTCAGTGCAGATGTTTCAATATTAAATCAGATAGGTACAACCGGAAATGTAGCTCAAGGTACTTTCAAGTGGTACGCCATGAACTTGCAAAGAACGGAGTTTGTTGATGGTTTTACCATAACTCCCTCCGCCGATACCAAATCCGTAAACATAACTGTAGGTGGAGGCGTTTCGTCGGGAACTTACAGCATTGTGTGTGTATCGGATTTGTACGATGGATTCATTAAAGGTTTTGAACTTAAGGTAAGAACCGTAAGCGATGACTATATTCCCGCTCCTCCCTACAACTACTATGGTGCAGGAACGCCTACCGCATGGACACGAAACAGCACTTTGGTAGATGTAACAGGACAGTCGGTGGGTGCGCAGATAGTTACCATAGCTGCAAACAGTACCTATGGCGACAGCAATTATTACAACGTAGATGGTGCTGTAATACCGAGGGCTAATTTTACAACTTCGTCGGACGAAGGA
>JAZLCB010000408.1:0-3950 GCA_045614005.1 Clostridia bacterium | reverse complement strand
TCATAAAAGGATTGTCAAAGAGAGTCTTTGGCTTTTGTCTTGTTATGTCTCTTAGTACCCATATGGTATCGTCGATATAGAAATAAGCTTTTTTCATTTTAATTCTCCTTAGATTTTAATATATCTTCTCCGCATATGAATTCAAATCCGCTGTCATAGAGAGTCTTTGCAATTTTAAATATTTTGTCGGCGTAGTCGCTCTGGTATGCAAAGTAGTCACTGTAGAAGTATTGCTCGTGGTCTATTACGCCCACATATTCTTGGCTTACCAAATCAGCCAGCCTTTCGTCAAGATCCTTGTAATCAACATTGTTAACGCATATAGATGCAAACTTTTTAAATTCTATGTTAAATTCGTCATTGTGGAGTGTTCCGAAGTTCTTTTGTATTTTGCCGTGAATTTCTGTAGTAAGAACATTGTAGCCTGCAATGGTGTCTGTAACACAACCGGGGAAGTTGAACACCTTTGCTTCGGGCTGTCTGTTGTTCAGAATTCTGAAGGTGTGTCCGTAGGGGAGATGGTCATTATTTGGATCATAGTCTCTTGTATCGCCTACCGAACAATCCAGAAGCTTAACACCACAGTCGGCAAGTGCACGGACACCCTCTTTACTTACGGGAATCCAATGCGGACATACCGTGTACGCAAAGCTGTCTTTACCTGCAAATCGGAATACTTCTCTTTCTATATCCTTGAATACATCGTAAACATCTTCATATCGGGCATTTATATGCGGATAATCGGGGAATTCCTGCTTGGCATGAAATGCAAACTTGAGCCAGTTTGAATTTGCTTCAAATTCAGCCTTGTAGCTATCTGTTACATCTGCAAGGCAGAAATCGTCGTTGCCGTAGAAATAGTCTGTTCTGTAAAAAAGATTGAGCTGAAATTTAACTCCGTACATATCGTAAGCTTTTTTCAGCATGTTCATAAATGGCTGGTCAAAAATCGATTTGGGCTTTTGTCTTGTAATATCTCTCAGTGCCCATATTGTATCATCAATGTAAAAATAAGCTTTTTTCATTAAAATACCTCCTTTGCTCATTAAAGTTAATATAGCATCATAAATAATCTTGTTCAATTAAAAAATCAATTAATACTGTACAAATATACGATTTTATGTTATGCTTAGTATGAGGTGATAAAAATGTATTTCGGACAAATGAAATTTGGCACAATTCCCGATATAGGCTTTGCCATTTCGCATTACAGCAGGGATTACAAAACTTCGTACGGACGTAATGGAAAAATGTCTGTAGAAATTGCATATATCACTTCGGGCAGAGTAAAACTCACACTCTACGACAAGGATATGTACGCGGGCGAGGGCAATGTTATTGTTATTTTCCGACACCTTCCCGTATCCACCCAAACGCTCGGAAGCGAGGTTCAGTCGCATCATACCGTGCTTGCGGAATTCGATGATTATGATTTTACGCTTCTTGAGGATTACAAAGAGATTAATAATGCTTTTGTAATTCCATTTGTCATACAGCCGTGCGAGCAAACGGAGGAAATAGCAAAAGCTCTTTGTCGTATATCGGTTGACATGGCAGAAAACCGCGAAAAAAATTCTCTTAAATCCGCGGTGGAGTTTTTGTCTTTACTAAGCATGATTTCCGATATCGCCAAAGAGCAGAATATAAAAGGAAGCAAAGCCAACAGGAGTATAGCCGAGCGAGTATGCGACTATGTGGCGGACAATCTGGAAAAGAGCATAACGCTCTCGGACATAGCTCAGCATGTGTCAAGAACACCAAATCATGTAAGCTATGCCTTTAAAAACGAAATTGGAATAAGTGTTAAACAATATATAAACATAAGTAAGTCAAAAAAAATAGCTA
This sequence comes from Clostridia bacterium, assembly GCA_045614005.1. Classification (GTDB taxonomy): domain Bacteria; phylum Bacillota; class Clostridia; order UMGS1810; family UMGS1810; genus RGIG8748. The sequence goes on along the minus strand of JAZLCB010000408.1, from coordinate 2,105 downwards.
CTCTTATGCAAGAGGATAATCTGCCTTTTGACACAGCTTGCGAGAGGGTGGGTATAGCCGATGTTACTTACGGATACAGAGTATTCAAAAAGTATATGGGAGTTACTCCCAAAGAGTATATGACAATTAAGAAGATTTACAGATGAAAAAGGGACTGTAAAAAACATTCGGTTTTTACAGTCCCTTGATTTTGTTGAGATGGGATGGGAAAAAGATGCAGAATAAGCGCTCTGCGCTTTGTTTTACATTTCCCTTTTAAATTATTTTTTAGATACTTTATATGTTCCTTTTACCATAACAATACCGTCTGTGGTAAATACCATTCCTCTGGAATCATTTCTGGGAATAAGCATATGATGGTTCTTTGGAACTTCTGTTCCGTTTGCAAGGTCTACACCATCGGTAAGGTCAGCTACACCACCGCTTGTTGTAGCAATTATATTTCCTGCTCCCGAACGGAGGATGAATTCTGTACCTTCACCGCCGATTATCTTGTTGCCTGCCTTTACATTTACAAGTTCAAAAGAAGAGCTCTCGCCCGATGGCTTATTGGCTACAGCTTCCGAAACAGCCGAATCTACCTTCTTGTCAATGCGACTGTCAAGGTCGGGAATGAGTACATCAGTAATGTAGGAGAGGGTAACGAGTGGGTCGTTATTATCTCCTGCGGTAGCAAAGGCTACAACAGTAGAAAATACTATACATATAGCTGTGAATATAAGCACCGATTTAAATTTGCGTTTCATAACAATCCGCCTTTCTCATTTGTGTATCAGATATCTATTCCAAAGCTTATTTTAAGCGCATGGTCTATAGAAGATATAAGTCGGTCATCCACATGACCAATCTTTTCTTTAAGTCTCTTTTTATCCAAGGTGCGTATCTGCTCTGCAAGGATTACCGAGTCTTTGGTAAGACCGTGTTTTTCTCCTTCAATTTCGATGTGTGTCGGCATCTTGGCTTTGTTTATCTTGGAAGTTATTGCCGCCACAATTACTGTGGGGCTGTACTTATTGCCCACGTCATTTTGAATTATAAGTACGGGGCGTATTCCTCCTTGCTCAGAACCCACTACGGGGCTTAAGTCTGCGTAGAAAATATCTCCGCGTTTTACCATAAAATTCATTCACACTCCGCTAATTTTTCTTCGTAGCTTTGCTGTTGAATGTTGTCTGCTTCAAGGCACAGCTCGGCAATTTCTATATTTATTTCTGCCATGCTTTGGTAACCTTCTTTTAGCTTTTCTTTGTATGAGGCGTTTTTTTGCTGTGCCACATAGTTTCTTGCGGCTTCTCTTATAAATTCGCTTCTGTCGAGCTTTTGTTTTGCAGCAAGGGTATCGACCTCGTTTAAAAGACTGTCGGGTAAACTCACGAGAATTTTTTTGCGATGTGACAAAACAATCATACCCCCTTATGACTTGATATATAATAATTATATTATTACATATGCCTGATGTCAAATGTATATTCTTCCAAGGGCATATTATTCAAGATAATTTAGGGTGTCAATGATTTTGCTATTCTGTATGTAGGCACGTGGCACTCGTCTGGTCACAGAGCATACAATCTCGTAGTTTATTGTACCAAGAAGTGATGCAACAGTTTCTACTGTAATCGTATTATTTCCATCTGTGCCAAATATTATAACCTCGTCGCCTATTTTTATATCGTCAATATGCGATACATCTATCATGCATTGATCCATGCATATTCTTCCTATAACTTTAGCTCTTTGTCCGCGTACCAAGACTTCAGCGCTTCCCGAAAGAACTCGGGAAAAGCCATCTGCGTAGCCTATTGCAATAGTGGCAATTTTCTGCCCCTTAAGAGCCTTGTATGTTCCGCCGTAGCTTATAAAGCTGTCGCTTTCCAATGTTTTTATGTGGCTTACCTTGGTTTTGAATGCCATTGCACTTTTAAGACCGGGTGCAATAGATTCTACATAGTCGGAAGGGTAGTGACCATATACGACCATTCCCATTCGCACCATATCCATGTGAGCATGGGGCAATGTAAATATTGCCGCACTGTTTGCCATGTGCTTTATACCTGTGTCTATACCCATTTCCTTAAGTCTGTCGCATACCGCGGTAAACTTAGTAT
>JAZLCB010000407.1:0-10452 GCA_045614005.1 Clostridia bacterium | reverse complement strand
CCGCTTGGCCTCCGACTTATACGATGTCAGCTTCGTCTACTGCATGGTCTGTTATAAACACATGGTAAACATTTTCGCCTATCTTTATAAGAACTGCATCGCAGGTTCCGTCGGATACGGTCATATCTTCAGGAACATTTGTAATTACCGTCATGTGGTTGCCGTCGTAAGCTTCTACATCCTGCTTCTGGCTGAATACAGGCTTTAAGTTCTTGTATGCTTCTTCAGCCTCTGTAAGCTTGCTGACATTTACTACGCCTTCCTTGAGGTCATCGCGAAGTGCATCGTAAGCTGCGCGAGCTTTTTCTATCTTTTCGAGACTTTCCTTGGTCCAGGATACTGTACCGATTTCGTCTATAACATCTATAACATTTGCCACAGCTTCGGTATCTGCCTTGAGTTCTTCGTATCTTCTCTTGGAGAACTCTATCTTATCAGCATTTTTTACTCTTTCCTTAAGGTCTTCTCTTAAGTTGTTGTATGCGAGTTCTGCAACTTCTATCTTACCGAGACACTCATCGGAGTATTCTACTGTGCCGATGGCATCTATGATTGCGATTACTGCGTCTACAGCTTCTTTGTCCGCTTTGAGGTTATCGTAATCCACTCTTGCCTGAGCCAGAATCATAGCACCCTCAACGAGCTGTTTCTGTGTTTCTGTAAGAAGTGCATATGCATCTTCAGCAGCCTTTATAAGTGCTTCGCATTCGGGTGTAAGCTCTACTGTGCCTATCTTAGCAATAAGTTCATCTACGCCCTGTGCTGCAGCCTGATCTATTCTATCCTGCTCTGCTTCTGCAAGGAGTTGTGCATAGAGTGCTTCGGCATCGGTAAGAACTTCGTAGTTTTCTACTCTTGCCTGTTCTTCATCGGTGAGGTTATCATAAGCACTTCTTGCGGCATTAATCTTAGCCGAAGAACCGAGTGTAACTTCGCCGATTTCGTTTATAAGCTTTATAACATTATTTACATCAGCTTCGCTCTTGATAAGGGCATTGAGCTTAGCACGGATATCTCTTAAAGTCTGTGCATTTGTTACTCTGTCCTGAAGAGCTGTTGTAAGAAGCGCAAACGCTTCTTCTGCTTCTTCGATAGCATCTTTGTCTTCTAATGTGATATCCTCTACAGCGCCAAGAGCGTCTATTGCGTCTATTACAGCCTGTACCTGTGCCTGCTCAGCTTCGAGAACTGCATATCTTTCGCAAGCATTATTATATGTTGCGATTTTTTCGGAATCAACATAGCTGAGTGCCGCGGGAGAAAGTTCTCCAAGCTTAACAGCTATTGCATCGAGCTTAGCCTTACTTGCAAGAGAAACTTCGCCAAGAGCATCTATGAGCTTTTCTACAGCTACAGCGTCTGCTATATCTTTGTCTGCAACTATAATTTCCGATTCGGCATTAAGGAGCTTTTCGTATACATCTGCACTTACATTGTTCTGAACAGCTTCACCTGCGGAGTTGTAGGAGGAACGAGCTACATTTATAGCACTTCTTGCTTCTTCCACATTTTCTCTTGTGATGGGTGAAGGAATAGCATTTATAAGCTCTTCAAGTTCCTGTGCAGCCTGCTTGTTTGCTATGAGTATGCCTATGTCGGTCTGTGCTTTGAGAAGAACATCGAGCTTTGTTACAAGCTTCTTCTGTGCATCGCTTAACTTTTCGTATGCATACTGTGCTTCGAGAATAGCATAGGTGCTGTCTAATGTAACAGTACCGATGGCATCTATAAGTGCATCTACACTTTCAGCCGCTGTCTTATCGATATTTTCAAGAGTAGCTTCAGCATTTGTAAGCTTAGCGTAAACATTGGCTTCTACAAGTGCTTTTACAGCGTCGTCAGCTTCGTCGTATGCCGAGCGGGCTATGCCTATAAGCTCTCTTGCTTCTTCAGCATTTTCGTTTGTAACGCTTTCGGGGATTGCATTTATCTTTTCTTCTACCTTAACCGCAAGAGCTCTGTTTGCAACAAGTGCGGTGTAATCTTCTCTTGCTTTGGTAAGAACGGAATAATTTGATACATAACCCTGCTGTTTTTCGCTAAGTGCCTGCCATGCTGTTTCTGCAGCGACGATTGCTTCTTCGCTGTTTAAATTAACTGTGCCTATAGCATCTATAAGAGCTTCTACCTTTGCGGCTTCTGCTTTGTCCACATTTTCGAGTGTGGTTTCGGCATTTGTGAGCTTAGCGTAAACATTGGCTTCTACAAGTGCTTTTACAGCGTCGGAAGCTTCGTTGTATGCTGTGCGAGCTATGCCTATAAGCTCTCTTGCTTCTTCAGCATTTTCATTTGTGATGCTTTCGGGGATTGCATTTATCTTTTCTTCCACCTTAACTGCAAGGGCTCTGTTTCCTATAAGTGCATTGTAGTCCTCTCTTGCTTTGGCAAGAACATTATACTTTGCTACATAACCCTGCTGTTTTGCGGTAAGCGCCTGCCATGCTGTTTCTGCAGCGATAATTGCTTCTTCGCTACCCAATGTAACTGTGCCTATGGCATCTATAAGAGCATCTACTTTTGCCGCTTCGGCTCTGTCTGCTTCTTCCGCTTTAAGCTGTGCAAGCTTATCCTTTGCCGCCTGTATCTTGTCTTCGTAGCCGGGAAGTGCTGCCTTTGCATCTCCAAGTGCATCGTATGCCTGCTCCGCTTTCTGAATATCAGCTTCGAAGGTAGCGCTTGCACTGTCGAGAGCATCTATAAGACCTTTTACTCTGTCTATTTCGTCTGTTATTGCTTTGAGCGCAGCTTCTGCCGCGGTGAGTGTGCCTATGTTTGTAATCTGTGCCTTAACAGCCTCGCTTGTTATGGCATCATATGCACTTCTTGCAGCTTCTATAGCTGACTTGGAAGAATATGTAACAGTCGTGCCTATGGCATCTATAAGGTTCATTACTTTTGTAACAGCCATAGTTTCGGAAAGCTGAACGAGCTTTGTTTCTTCTGCACCGATAGCCTTAAGAATCTGACCTCTTTTGCCGTAGTTATGTTTAGCATTCTCAATAACGAAACATGAAGAAATATCTGCAATGTCTTTTAATGCTTCAAAATATATCTTACCGGCAACAGTTGTGGTTTTTCCGTAAATATCACTTCCTTCGTTTACAAACTTTTTCATGGTGCTGTCAAAGAATGTAACCGAGAAAAGGTATTGGGAAGAATCCTCGGTCGAAGCTTTGAAACCGCACATAGGAGTAGCGATTATACCGAGTCCGTCGCCATCGTCAACATACCAGAACCAGTCCTCTTCAAAGGCGGTAAGTTCGGGAATATCAGCATCTTCATTGTATGTGGATGCAAACTCATCTACACTATATCTGATAGAATACTGAAGCATGGACGCATTGTTCATAAGTCCGTTGACGGTTACTGTAAGCATAACCGTTTCGCCGGCTTTTACAGATGTTTTGTCTGCTGTAACAACAAATTCATACGGAAGATAGGAATCTGCTTGGGCATATACCGCAGGTACAAAAGTAAACAGTATCATGACCGAAAGCATAAATGCCATAAAACGCTTTGCTATTTTTGTAATTCTCATTTTTATATACCTCCGTTCTTACTGTTCAACGGGAAACGGTGTTCCGTTAAGATAATTGTAAACTATAAGTACGGCATCCTGTGTATCAATACCTGTCACGCCGTCGACATCGGCTGCAAGTTCGCCGTATTCATAAACCTTATTGGTGGTCATATCCTCATAGAAAGGAGTACCGCTTAAGTAGTTGTACACAACCATAACGGCATCCATGGTATCTACAATGCCATCATTATTAACATCTCCATATGTAAAGTTGCCACCTGCGCCACCACCTGTGCCTCCACTTAAATCAAGCACGCCCTCGTAGGGAGCATCGTCTGCGCTCATTGTGGCATAACCCGAATATATATCCAGATTACCTTCGCCCGAATACTTAAAGCTAAAGGTAGCAACACCTGCACTTGTGGCTGCCGCCTGATCCATGTGGTAAATCTTGGTTGTATCGGCAAAAGCCTGACTTATGGTAACATCCTGCGGTACTACAAGAAGAGTAGTTTCTTCGCCCGAACCGAGGGTAGTTACCGTAACGGTAACCTTTTCGCCGTCTTTGGAAACCTCAACCGGATCTTTTGCAAAAGCCGTGCCCGAACAGATAAGTCCGAGAGCAAGAACTCCGGCAAGGAGTTTATTTATTGTTTTATTCATAATTTATCCCGCCTTTCGTGGATTAACATCAAAAATGAATACAATGGGTACATAATACCATATAACATTATACATTATATTGCATCAAAAAACAATAGTTATTTTTTCCATTTTTCTTTTTTGACATTCCATACAATTCGGCACATCTTTTTTGTGCAAAAAAGATGCAAAACAAGACTCAACGCCTCATTTTGCATCATAATAAAGTTTGTTATAAAGTTCTCTTCTTTTTTGCACCTTTTCCACATATGACCTTGTTTCTTCAAAAGGTATCATCTTAAGCGTGGTTTTGCCGTCAGAATACCGCTTGTCGATAAGCCATTTATTTACATTGCCGAGGCCTGCATTGTATGCCGCAACGGCAGTGTCTATATTGCCGTCGTACAAATCAAGCAGATATCGCATATATGCACAACCTATAAGGATATTGTTCTCGGGCTTGTGGATATCGTCTTTGGAAATGTCAAGTTCAAGGTTTTCCACACACCAAAGTGCGGTTTCATCTTTAAGTTGCATAAGTCCGTGAGCATCCTTATGACTCTGTGCCTCGGAATCAAAACTGCTTTCTGCGCTTATTATGCCCATTACAAGATATTCATCAAGGTCGTAGGCAGAGGCACACTCTTCTATGGTGTCGCCGTATCGCAACGGATACAAACACTTCATAATCGGCTCTAATGCCAGCGTAACAGCAACAGCAAGCACAAAAGAAATTATTAACATTTTCAAAAAGCTTTTCTTCTTTTTACCTGCCATCTATGCCTCCCAATATGTCAAAAAGTTCTGTTTCCAGCGAATCGAGTTCGCCATTGTTGTATATAACCAAATCACAATGCGATATGTAAAAATCATCATCGGGCTGACTTGCTATGCGCGCCTTGGCATCCTCTGTGCTAAGGCAGTCCCTCTGCATAATTCGCTCCAGCCTTGTATCCCTGTCTGCAAGAACGCAAAGCGTCTTGGTGCATACAGTATCGAGTCCCGATTCTATAAGAAGCGGAGCATCTATGAGGATGTTTTTGCCCTCATTTTCCTCTATTGTTTTCTTTATGCTCCGGGCGATGTATTTATGAGTTATTATGTTTAAGGTTTTGAGCTTTTTTTCGTCCGAAAACACGATTCTTCCAAGCTCTCTTCTTTTAAGATTGCCCTCGGAATCCAAGATATCCGAGCCAAAGGTGTCTGCTATTTCGCCAAGACAGTCTGTACCTCTGCGACATACTTCGCGTGCTACAATATCGGAGTCTATTACTATAAATCCATGTTTTTTAAAGAATTGGCACACACTTGTTTTGCCCGTGCCTGTGCCTCCTGTGATACCCAGAATCATAAGTGATCACCTCTTATTTTGCATCATACCAGCTCTTGCCTGTATTTGCCTCTGCCACAAGCGGTACACTAAGCTTTGCGGCACTTTCCATAGCCTGTGTAAGAATTGTTTTTACTTCGTCTACCTCGTTTTCGGGTGCTTCGATGATAAGTTCATCGTGTACCTGCAAAATGAGTTTTGCATTAAGTGAGCGTTTGGTTAGCTCCTCATACACCTTAACCATAGCGAGCTTTATGATATCTGCCGCACTGCCCTGAATGGGTGTGTTGCGGACCATTCTTTCGCCCGCAGAGCGAACCATAAAGTTTGACGAATTAATTTCGGCTATGGTTCTTCGTCTTGCAAACATGGTTTCCACATAGCCTTTCTGTCGCGCGTCTTCTATTACGGAGTCCATATACTTTTTAACTCCCTGATACTTATCGAAATAATTCTGTATATAGTCTCTTGCTTCCTTGACGCTTATACCCAAATCCTTGGCAAGCGAAAACTCGCCCATACCGTACATAATACCGAAGTTTACGGTTTTGGCATGGCTTCGCATGGTGGAAGTAACCTCGTCCATAGGCACACCGAACACGCCCGAAGCGGTGAGTGTGTGGACATCTGTTCCCTCCGAAAAGGCTTTTGTGAGTGCTTCATCGCCCGATATATGCGCAAGAACACGAAGCTCTATCTGCGAATAGTCGGCATCCACAAGAACCGAACCCTCTTTGGCAATAAACATCTTACGGATTTCTCTGCCAAGCTCGGTACGAACGGGTATATTCTGCAGGTTCGGCTCGGTGGAGCTTATTCTGCCTGTTACGGTAACTGTCTGATTGAACTTGGAATATATTCTGCCTGTAGCAGGATCTATAACGGCAAGAAGACCCTCACCGTAGGTGGATTTGAGCTTGGAAAGCTGACGGAATTCCAGAATTTTTGCCACTATTTCGTTATCTTCGGAAAGCTTTTCCAGAACTTCGGCATTGGTGGAATATCCTGTTTTTGTCTTTTTGCCCGATTTGAGTCCGAGTTTTTCAAAGAGGATTACGCCGAGCTGTTTGGGAGAATTTATGTTGAACTCCTCACCTGCAAGGGCATATATCTCCCCTTCGAGGACATCTATGCTCACCTTTAACTTTTCGTTAAATTCGCAGAGCATCTGTCTGTCTGCAAGAAAGCCCTCTGTTTCCATGGATGCAAGCACCTTTATAAGCGGAAGCTCCATGCCGTAGAAAAGCTCGTTCTGACCGAGTTTTTCTATCTCTTTTTCCTCGTATTCCTTTATGTGAACCATTGCGGTTAAATTTTCGGAAATATATTCGCAAATCTCCGTATCCGAAAGCTCAAAGATGGTTTTCCGACTCTTACCCATGCCGAAAACTTCTTTTTCGTCTTTGATATTGACAGACAAAAAGTCCAGAGCTACCGCACTAATATCATATGTGTTCTTGAGTGGGTTTATTATATACGCACCCACACCTATATCAAAATAACTGCCGTTAAAGCCTACACCGCACGAATTTAAAAGCACCATATCGGCTTTTATGTCGGAGGAAACCTTGGTTACGGTTTCCGACTCCATGTACGGTCTTAATACCTCTGCAAGAAATACACAAGGGCCTTCGGTATAGTATGCCTTGCCGTCTAGTGCAAATGCAAATGAGCAAAGCTCTCCGTCTACCGCAAAAAGCTTGTAGCAGAGGGTGTCAACATTCTTTAATATATCTTCTGCCTTGGAAAAATCAACAAGGATTTCCGCAGGGTACATATCCATCTTTGTAGCCGAAACATCACCGCCGAGCTTCTTTAAAAACATCGAAAATTCGAGGTTGGTATAGAGTTCTGCGAGCCTTTCGGTATTATACGGCTTTGCAGTTGCGTCTTCCACCGTAAATTCAAGCGGTACAGCTGTGTCTATAGTGCAAAGGGTTTTACTCAGAAGTGCCATTTCTCTGCCGTCTTCGAGCTTTTGTCTTGCGGCAGGCTTTACTATGGAATCATCTAAGTTTTCATAGAGTTTTTCTATAGAACCGAACTTACGGATATATTCAAATGCTGTCTTTTCGCCTATTCCCTTGACACCGGGGATATTGTCGGAGCTGTCGCCCATAAGACCTTTTACATCTATAAACTGAACAGGTGTAATGCCGTGCTCATCCTCGAAATCGTCGGCATCTATCTCTCTTGTTTCGGTAGTGCCTCCGCGTGTTACTGTAAGGAGTACCTTTGTGGTATCGGTAACAAGCTGAAGATCGTCCTTGTCGCCTGTTAATATGAAGCACTCTATCTCCTCTTTTTTGCACATGGCACTTACAGTACCTATGATATCATCTGCCTCGTAACCCTCTTTTTCGAGTATGGTTATGTTCATGGCAGATAGAATTTCCTTAAGCACGGGCATCTGCATGGCAAGCTCCGAGGGCATACCCTTACGCTGTGCCTTGTACTTATCGTACATTTTGTGACGGAAGGTGGGTGCTTTGAGGTCGAACGCAACCGCAATATATTCGGGCTCCATTTCCTCTATGTGCTTTAGCATAATGTTAAGAAAACCGTATATACCGTTTGTGTACATACCGTCTTTTGTGCTTAAGAGCTTGATGCCGTAAAAAGCACGGTTTATTATGCTGTTGCCGTCTATTACAAGAAATTTTTTCATGTGATTACCACTTCCGTTCTTATGATATCAAATAATTATATCATATTTTACACCGATTTTCTACCCCAATGGATAAATTTTTGATATTTTCTCCGCTATCTCTTTAAAAACAGGCAGGGCACTCCCCGCTCCGCTTCCGCCGTCCTCTATGAGTACCGCCACCGCATAGTGCGGATTATCGTATGGAAAGAATCCGCAAAACCAGCCGTGAACAAGGGTTTTGCCGTCTTTTATCCAGCCTGTTTCGGCAGTACCCGTCTTGCCTGCTATAGGCACAACGCTATCGCCAAGTGCCTTTGCCGTGCCGTCTGTTACAGCCATTCGCATTGCGTCAGATACAAGTGCATTGGTTGAGGGTGAAATAACCGTTTCGGTTTCCTGCGAGTCAAACGAAGTTACGGTATTGCCGCAGCTATCCTGAATTTCCTTTACGAGGCGCACGTTTTTCTTCTGCCCTCCGTTGGCTATAATTGCGGTCATGTATGCCGCCTGAAGCGGAGTGATTAATATATCCCCCTGACCTATGGAAAGGTTGATGCTGTCTAAAAATACGGTATCCTCGGCACTTGGTATATTGCCACCACTTTCCAAAAGCTTATCCACTCCCGAAAGAAGCGGTGTACCCATGCCAAAACGCCTTGCCATAGCAATTACGGCATCGTCTCCCATGCCAAGACCCATGCTGTAGAATGCACAGTTGCACGAAAACGCGAGTGCTTCCTCGGGATTGATTTTGCCGTGACCTTCGGCATGGTGGCAGGCGTATCGGTGTTCGTACACATCTATAAACCCGTTGCAGGTGTATTCCTCCTTTATAGTGTCAAACTCCATAGAGGCAGACAGGGTTATAATCTTAAAGATACTACCTGCATTGTACGGAAAGATGCATCTGTTTATAAGCTCGCCCTTGTCGGAACAAAGATAGCTCTGTATATCATTCTGACTAAAATTCGGTGCACTCGCCATGGCAAGCACCTCGAAATTTGCGGTATCCAGAACCACCACCGCCCCCGAAGCACCCGAAAGAGCATTTTCGCAGACACGCTGTATGTGACTGTCTATGGTAAGCACCACATTGTCGGAAAGGTAGCTTCCCTCGTCTACACTCATGCCCACACCGTCTATTACATCGCCGTTGGCAGAACGCACCACCCTTGCACGGGCCTCGCTCCTGTCCGAAAGCGCATCCTCAAAGCACGCTTCCAGCCCCGACACACCCACTCCGTCCGAATCCACATAGCCTACAAGATGCCTTGCAAGGCTGTCGGGAGCGTATCTTTGTGGCAGGAGAGCCGACTTGCCGTCTGCCACCTTGAGCTCGGCTACCGAATTCTCCACAAGCGGTACTCCGTTTGTATCGAGAAGCTTGCCCCGATAATTCTTAATAACAACGCTGTCCGTACGCTGATTTACCGCACTTTGGGTATATTCGCTACCGTCTACAAAGCAGATAACCGCCTGCGCAAACACAAGATACACCATGCACAGCGTAAACACAACTCCGACAAACGCCATTCTCTTTTTGTGCATAAAAAATCACCCCAAGCTATTTTTGGCTTGGGGTGAAATTAATATTCAATTAAAATGTATATCCTTCTACGCTGTAGTAAGCCATGTTTGTCTGGCGAACATCGAGTCTGCCAAAGCAAGCGCATACGGGAACATCGCTCTTAACCCATACTGTGTACTGTACGGATTCCGAGAGCATGAAGCCCTTGTCGCCCATGGGCTTGTCAAGGCGTACGCAGGTGGTTCTCATGGGGTCTAACTCTACCATGATACCTGTTTCGGGATCTCTGTCTTCAAACACGAATACAAGCTCTATTGTAGCCTTTGCATCGTCGTTTAAGTTTGTTATCATAAGTGCTTCGTGACCTTCAAAATCGGGGTTGTCACCATGAGGGGGAAGGTATCCGTCGCAGAATACCCAATTCTTCTTACCTTTTTCCATTTTTCATATCCTCCTTATTTAAACATTTCGGGAATCATCTTGTCGTTGAATGTTGTCATTCTCTTTGCACCGTCTGCGGTGATGAGGTAGCAGTCTTCCACGCGGAAAGAACCCCATTCCATGCCCTTGAAGTAAGCATCTATGCAGATAGCCATGTTTTCCTTGATAACTCTCTTGTTAGCTACGGTGAATATGGGAGCTTCGCACTCGAGCATACCTGTGCTGTGGAGGCTTCCGTAAGGACAGTAGTCTATGTAACCTTTCTTTGTGAGGTAATCTGTGTAAGCGTTTAATACAACATCGCAGGGTGTGCCGGGCTTCATAAGTGCGGAAGCGTGATT
>JAZLCB010000406.1:0-7766 GCA_045614005.1 Clostridia bacterium | reverse complement strand
GTTGTTAAAATACTCGGAAATATTACCATATTCCCTGCGTTTTTGCCTCGACTGAGGCAAAATTTATTGTTTTGAAACTCCGATGGACCTCAAATGAGTGAATTTTTGAGGAGATTTTGATGCGGAGGACGCAGGAAGGCTTTGTGCCTTTCAAGGACGACAAACCAAAATATACCGAAAATTCGCCATTTGAGGCGTCTTCAGTGCTGGTTGTTAAAGCTTTCCAAGAAAAACACGAGCAATAGAAGAGATACTTGTTGCAATGGAACGACTTTTGTCCAAAGCCACGCTCTCTTTGGCAACAACGGGGACGGAGGCTACCACCTTGGAGTCCATATAAACCTTTAGCGTGCCGACCTGCGAACCCGCCTTTACGGGGGCAGTAAGCGTCTTGGGCATTTCGTACACACTTACACATCTTACATTATCAACCAAAGGAACCCAAAAGGTGTCGGAGCATACCGCTTCCACACGATTTGAGGTTCCTTTTTTTACTCCTATATACCCAAAGCTTTCGTCTTTTTGTGCAATGGTTTTTGCACATAGTCTTGTATAGGCATAGTCTGTCATAGCTATGTGGTCGTTCCAGTCGTCGGGGGCGTTAAGCGTTACCGCTACTACCTCGATGCCATCTCTTTGGCAAGCGGAAACAAGACACCTGCCCGACTTCTTGGTAAAGCCTGTTTTAACACCTATGCACCCATCCATCATCTTTAAAAGCTTGTTGTGATTTGTAAGATATCTTTTGCCCTCGGGACCCGACACGGTGGTCTGATATGTAGAAACTATCTTTCGGAATTCTTCGTTTTGCATGGCATGTGCCGTTATCATTGCAAGGTCGTATGCGGTGGTGTAGTGTCCCTCTTCGTCCAGACCGTTGGGGTTTTTGAACTTTGTATTCTTTGCTCCTATACTCTCTGCCTTTTCGTTCATAAGCTTTGCAAATTCCTCCACACTTCCCGAAACGGCGCAAGCTATAGCTACAGCGGAATCATTGCCCGAACTTAGCATAAGTCCGTACACAAGCTCCCTTAGGGTAATTTCCTCGCCTCTTGTAAGATACATAGAAGAGCCCTCCACACCCACGGCGCTGTCGTGTACCTTTACCTTGCTATCCAAATTGCCCTCTTCTATGGCACAGAGGGCTGTCATAATCTTGGTGGTGCTTGCCATAGTGGCGCGCTCATGAGCGTTCTTTTCGTAGAGTACATTTCCATAACGCGCTTCTATTACAATTGCCGAGCGTGCCGAGGTTTCTAAGGCAAAGCACTCGCATGGTGCTATGACAAAACACAAACAAAAAAGCATGATAATAAGCCGTCTCACACAAATCTCCCCTTTTATTAAAACATATGCAAACCTCTTAATCCATTATGATGAAATTTGACATATCAATTATTTTATGTTAAAATTTATGTAATTGAGGCTATTTATAAAAAAGGAGGATGCGAAATGTCTGAATTTGAAAATATAGTTCCGCCAAATGAGGAAACTCCCGATATACAACCTAATGAACCCGCACAAAGCGTTGAAGAAAATATTCCCAAGATTAATCCCACTACCAAGAATGTGCTGACCGAGCCGATCAACCCTGCAGGGCTTATTTCGATAGCAAAGAAATACCGCAAAATAATTGCTTTGATTGCAATTATACTTGCAGTAATCATTGCTTTGTGTTCTGTTCTTTCATCGGGTAGTGGTGACGGCAAGACTCTGTTTGTAGACGATATGCTCGTATTTACCGAAATAAATGTAGAAAACAACACAATTATGTATGGCGTAATAGACAAAAAAGGTGAAATCGTAATAGATGCCGACTTTACCTATTCTGCCATTGTAGGCGACGGAATGATTGTAGCGCAAGAGCCTCCGATGGGCGACAGCGCACACGCTTCTTCCCTTGCAAGCTACGGTCTTATAGACAGCAAAGGCACAGAGATAACCAAGTTTTCCTACAGCGATTGCGGACTTGAATTTACCGAGGGAATGCTCCCCATGGCAGAAGACGGCAAATGGGGCTTTGCAGACAAAGACGGCAAATGGGTAATAGAACCCAAATTTGACGGTGCTCTCTCCTTCTACGAGGGTCTTGCAGGTGCAAAGGATACAAAAAGCCGTAAATGGGGCTTCATAGACGATAAGGGCAAATGGAAAATAAAAGCTGAATTCGAAGATGCAGGCTCATTTAAAGACGGCATCGCTCCCGCAAAGCTCGACGGCAAATGGGGCTTTGTAGACAAAGACGGCAAGTGGGCAATAAAAAATAAATTCCTCTATGTAAATGCTTTCAGTGATAAAGTTGCGATTGCGCAGGACGTTAACGAAAACTGGGGCACAATAGACGAAAAGGGCGAATGGATAATAAAACCCCGTTTTCAGGAAATAAAGGAATTTTCCGATGGCATTGCCGCCGCCAAGAAAAACGGCAAATGGGGCTTTATAGATAAAGACGGCAAATGGATAATAGATAATGACTATTACGATGCAGGTTCATTTGCAGACGGACTTGCTTACGCGCAGGAAGAAAAAGGCGGTAAGTACGGATATATAAACGATGACGGCAAATGGAAGATAGAGCCTAAATACGACGAAGCAACCGACTTTTCGCAAGGTCTTGCATGTGTAAAAGAGGGCAAAAAATACGGATATATAAATAAGAAAGGTAAGACAAAAATAGAATTTCAATACAAATACGCTCTGCCTTTCTATGCCGACGGATATGCTCCTGTTCTTACAGGCGGTAAGAACTCCTCGGAAAATGATGAATGGTTTGTTATAGATACCAAGGGCAAATCGATATTTGAAAAAGGTAATACCTTTGACGGATTATCAAGATAAGTACACCAAAAGGGTAGCCTTAAGGTTTGCGAAATAATAAAAACTTCTATTTATTCAGAACTCCGCACCCGCGGAGTTCTTCTTTTCTGTTAAATCCAAATTCATCTTTCCGCCGTTAAAATTCATGTTTTCCTCCACAGCCTATACTATACTTTTCAAACACATATACTATCCCTTCAACAACTTCAATATCTGATAGACTGTAATCAGAAACAATACTTTTTATTTCTTCGAGAGCGCTTATTGCCTTGTCGTTTATTTTTTCTGCAAAATCATATTTTGTATCAATTATTAGTTTTTCAACCAATTCTTCTACACAATTCTGAAGCAATTCGTATTTTACATCCATTTTTCTCACCTGTTTTACACTAAGTTATGTTAATGTAGCAATTATATCATGCACCATTCAGAAATACAACAGAAATTTCTAATGTATTTTTATATGTTAATATGAATTATAATATTAACATATAAAAATTTAAGCGAGGATACAAAAATGGCGTTCAATCCCAAACCCACCAAGAAAAAGGTGCAGGCAGAATATAAGACAATGTACATTACATGTGAACTGGCAGAAAAAATAAATAAGCTTGCCCAAGAACACGAAACAAGTTTTAACAACATTGTAATAAGCATAATAGAGGACTTTTTTAAGAGACAGGACGAATATATAAACTAAAAACTCCGCAAATGCGGAGTTCTTTTTTATTCGCTTTTAACCTCATTACAAAGCCTACCCTCGTTTAAATAAGCTTCTATTCCGTCTATTGTGGTGCTCGCGATACTGCTTAGTGCCTCCTCGGTAAGGAATGCCTGATGCGAGGTTATGAGTACATTTGGCATGGATATAAGGCGTGCAATTATATCGTCTTGCACTATTCTTCCGGAATGGTCCTCAAAGAAAAGCTCAGATTCTTCCTCGTATACATCAAGGCAGGCAGCGCCTATCTTCTTTGCCTTAATCCCCTCCAAAAGTGCCTCGGCATCTATAAGAGAGCCTCGGGAGGTGTTTAATATTACAACACCCTTTTTCATGCGGGATATGGTATCTTCGTTTATCATGTGGTAATTTTCTTTGGTAAGCGGACAATGAAGGGAAATAATATCGCTTTTTTCAAACAAGTCATCAAGAGTTGTATATGTCACATCAAGCTCTTTATCGGGATAAAGATCGTAGCAGATTATATTCATGCCAAAACCCTTGCATATGTTTACAAAGGCTCTGCCTATCTTGCCTGTGCCCACTATACCCATAGTTCTTCCGTTCAGATTAAAACCTGTAAGTCCGTTTAAACTGAAATTGAAATCCTTGGAGCGTATATATGCCTTGTGGATTCTGCGGATGGATGTAAGCAGCATACCCATGGTATGCTCCGCAACTGCATGAGGCGAATATGCAGGCACGCGTATCACCTTTAATTTGCCTTTTGCAGCCTTTAAATCAACATTGTTATATCCTGCACATCTTAGTGCAATAAGCTTAACTCCTACAGAATAGAGCCCCTCAACCACCTCTTTGTTTACATCATCGTTTACAAACACTATTACAGCGTCATATCCTTTGGCAAGAGATACCGTATCTTCGGTAAGCCTTGTTTCAAAATACTTTATTTTCATGTTTTCGCTCTTTAGCGCTTCAAAGGAATCCATGTCGTAAGGTTTGGTATCGAACATCGCTATTTTCATATAAATCGCTCCCAAATATATTTCTAATAGCTTGCCCAAAAAAGATAAAAAAATACCCAAGGAGAATTAACTCTCCTTGGGTATTTGAAATTACAAAGTATTAGTCTACGAGATATACACCTTCAACCTTGTCTGCGCGCTTAATGATAACAACTCTGCTTGCATTTTCTGCATCAACAGTTGTACCGTTATTTGCGGGTGTGAGGCTGCCTAATGTAATGTCTGTGAGGATTGCGTCTTCGTCCTCGTCGTAGTCATAGAACTTAGCAGAGCCTACAGCTTCTGTAGACCAGTTCTTGGAGCTATCGTAATCGTCGTTGTCGTCTACGATATCTGCAACTATGCTGAGGATGTTGTTATCGATATCTGTAGAGTCTACTGTACCGTAGATTACAGTAAAGTAGTCTGCATCAGAACCATACTTATATGTGAGCTTGTACTCATCTGCTTCGAATGTATCGAATGGGAGACCCTCTTCGTGGTCATAGAGTACGCCATCTACGAAGATTTCCTGAATACCTACAAGTTCGCCATCTTCTACTGCAAATCTTACGAGGTCACCGATTGCTATATCTTCTACTAATTCAGCATCTTCTGTTGTTATTGTAGCGGGCTTGGTTTCATTTGCACCTACTGTGTAGTAGCTTACCTGTGTTAAGGGGTTCTTGGGATCGTCAGGATTCTTTACAGAAGAGATATCTGCTATAAGTCTTACCTGTACGTTTTCAAGAATTGTAGCTGCACTGGAAGTACCGCCTGCATATACAAGAACAACCTTAGCTGCCTTTGTAGCCTTATCTATATCGTATGCTTCGATATTGTAGTAAGAACCGGAGTAGAAGTTGGAGTGTGTTCTCTTCTTGTATTCTTCTTCGTCGAGTCTGTCATCGGGAATCATGAATACTGTTGTGGAAGAGTTAACAACAAACTGTACGGAACCGGAAGCGTTAACAAATGTTCTTGTGCTGCCGGAAGCTGTGCTGCACTTAAGCTTTGTCTTACCATCGAAGATAGTACCGGGAACGATTTCGCCTTCTTCAAGATCTTCGGGATCGATTGTAAGAATTTCGGAAACAACTGTTCTGCCGTCTTCTGTGGATGTTGCAAACTTAACAAGCTGAGAATGTGTTGCATTTTCTAAGTCGATGTTTTCGGAAATTTCTTCGTTGAGAAGTTCTGCATTTTCCTTAAGAATAGCACCAACCTTGGAGCTTTCGTAGCTTGTACCGTTTATCTTTACCTTGCTCTTTAAGGGATATTCAGTAATCTTACCTGTTGCATCAAATATCATTACAGCTTTTTCGCTGTCGAAACCACTTGTTTCGCCGTAAGCCATGATGTAGCCGTAGGGCTCTGTGCTTTCGGACTTGGTCATGTACACGATTCTGCCTGCATAGTCAAGGTAGAATGTAGCCTTGTCGCCTACTTCTAAGCTGTATGTAGCTTCGTCCTTATCAAGAAGGTCGAGGTAGTACTCGGATGCAACGTATTCCTTGTTCTTTATTTCGATTTCGTCGTAATCGCCCATACCGTCTACTTCTGCATTCTTTAATGTTGCAGTAGATACTATAGCTTCGGTAACACCTTCAGAGAGGGGAGCTGCTACAGAAAGAACAACCTTGCTGGAAGCTATGGAAGATACTGTGGAAGCTGTCTTCTTGCCACCTGCTTCTGTAACCTTGTATACTACATAGTCTTCATCATCGTTCTTTAATACAACAGACTTATTTGCATAGGAGTCTGTAAATGTGTAGTTATCCTTGTTTACGCTTCTGCCTGTTACATAGTATGTTTCGTAGCTTGTAACATAAGCGATTTCGAAGTCCTTACCGCCGTTGTTGTCCATGAGAGTGATTTCGCCGCAGTCGATATCAAAGTATTCTTCGATAAAGTCGGAGTCTATATCTCTCTGGGGAACACCCTGACCATTGTAGATAACATAGAGGTCGTCAGCAAGCTTAGCTTCGTCTTCTTCGTCATCTTCGTCGTAGAATTCGATTTTGCTGCCTGTAACATTGAAGATATCTTCTGCAGCGATTGTGATAGTATCGTTATCGCCGGATTCTTCGATTCTTACAAGCTGTTCTGTATCTTCAACATATTCTATTTCTACTGTCTTACCAAGATACTTGTAGTAATCCTGAATGTCGTCGCCGTCAACAATCTTGTAAACGGTATCGTCTATCATGATCTGGAACTTGTTAAGACCGAGCTTTTCGCCTGTTAAGGAGTTGTTGAATACGCCAACAACTACACCGTATGCTTCTTCGTAGTCTTCTTCATCATCTTTGAAGTTTAAGCCGCCACCGCCTGAACCGGAGCCTGTACCACCGCTTACGTTAAGAACTTTTGTATAGTCCATATTGTATACGAGCTGTGCTACAATACCTCTGTTTGCAGGAGTAGCACCGTCTGCAAGAGCGTTGTTTGTAAGCTTCATATCAATAGCGATGTCTACATAGCCCTTGTACCAAGGATCTGTAGTTTCGTAGAGCTTACCATAACCCTTTGCACATACGAGCATCTTTATAGCTTCGCCGTACTTAACCGGATTATCGGGACGGAATGTACCATCTTCGTAACCGTTTATTATTCCTGCGTTTACTGCATATGCAATAAACTTATTTCCCCAGTGTGTTGTGCAGTCGGGGAACTTAGCTGTAGTAGCTGTAAGAAGACTTTCATCTCCTATAAGATAAACAGCGAGCATCTTTGCAAATTCTGCTCTTGTTATTGTCTTTTCGGGCTTGAACTTGAGGACGCCTTCTTCCTCAATACCTTTTATGATACCCTTGTCTACCAATTTGTAAATTGCATTCTTATATGCATAGTCGTCCGCAACATCGGGGAAAACTACTTCCTCTGCAGCAAAAACATTCACTGTTAAAAGTGACGCCATTACCATGAGGGTTGCAAGTAATGATGCAATTACGCGTTTTGTAATTTTCATTATTGAAAACCTCCCTTATGTATTATCCCAAAAAGGGACATTAAGATATTTTAATAATACCATTTATTTTTAGCTTAGTCAATGTCAATTAGGTATCCATTTATTTACAATTAGTTTACAAAGAAGATTTTTTATCAACAAAAACGAGCCTGCGTGTGTACGCAAGCTCGTAATTTAGTTAACCTGAACGGAGTTGTCCGAACTGGTTTTGGAATTGCAAATTTCAGATATAATTTCGTTAAAATGCTCGGAAATATGTTCAATATTCCCTGTGCTTTTGCCTCATTCTATC
>JAZLCB010000405.1:0-4383 GCA_045614005.1 Clostridia bacterium | reverse complement strand
CGAAAAACAATCAATTTTATCTTGTTTTTGGTTCAAAGAATTTTCGGTGCTGTGTTTTTGCGTCAATGCGAGGCAAAAACGCAGTAAATGCTGACGCATTTGCGAGTATTTTAACGATGCAGTGGCGTAAAAACACGCACCCAAAACGGGTTCGGATACTTACGCAACTGCTTATGAATGTAATATAGCACACCCTTTGTTTTATGAAAATGGAAAAAATCCATTTTGATATGGCAAAAGGTTACATTATGCTTTCGGCATAATCATTAAGGTTCTTTATAAATCTTTTTGCCACAGGATTTTCCGCGCGCAGTTCTACTGTAGATACTGCATAGAGCTTGCCCTCGTATACCTTTACGGCAACAGCGTGTTGAGTATGCCAGTTGCCTGTTTCGGTAGTGGCATCCATGCCGCAGTTACCGCTTGTAAGAACAGGGGTAAATCCGTCTGCAACAAAAGTTTTGTAAGCAACGGGAGTTATCATATCCTCTTTCTTGTTGTACCAGTACGAAAAATCCTTTGGTCTGAATTCTGCTACTACAGGGTGTCCTGTCTTACGAGATACAAAGTGCATGGGCGACATACCGCAAGCCTTTACCATAACGGTTTCGCCTGCAATAGTGTGCTTGCCCTCTGGCAGATCGCATATGAGTTCAAGCTTTGGCGAAGCTTCTATATCCACATCTTCAAACACTTCTATATCCAGATTTTCGTATGCAACAACACTTCCGTTATCATCAAGAAGGATTGCCTTTAATGTGTAGATTTCTCTGTCTGCCACTTGGGGCACTGTAAATACGGCATCTGCTATGTAGTTTACATCGCAGTCGGGCATATAGGCCTTGGAGATGCCTGTTTTAATAAGCTCATCGCCTTTGTAAAGCTCAAACCTTAGGGTATAATCGCCCTCGGCATTTGTATCGTTGCAAAGATGCGCTTCTATGCTTATTTCTTCGCCTGCGGTATAGGTGAATCTGTCTGTTCTGAGGCTCACCTTTACGGGCTCAAGAGAATTTCTGTATTCAAAATACGCCTTCTTGGGATTACGCTCGCAGTCCATGATGGTCTTCATCCAACCCGATGGCCATGCATCTATAAACAGGTGAATTGCATTGGAAATCATACGGCTGTCGCGTCTGTAAGCATCGGTCATAGCCTTGGTTGCCCATGCCTGGAAGTCCTGACTGCTCTTAATCCAATCCTCTGCGTTGTCCTGAGTATCAAAGAAGTGATAGTGTATGTTCTTTGTCTGCGCTCTCACTATGTTTGCAGGGTCAAAGGGCTCTCTGATCCACTCGGAGGGATAGTACTTCTTCATAATAGAATAATCCTCGAGTCCCTCTGCACCATACTCACCGCAACCGTAGTACCAACCGGGCTTAACCTCTACGTTATAGCCCTTTATGAGCCTTCCTATATCTACTCCGTGGCCGTTGTACCAGCAGGTATAGCAATGGAAATCGGGCATACCCTCTGTAGGAGGATTAAAGTCGCCGTCGACGTGCTTTATTATACGGTCGGGGTTATTTAATTTTACTATGATATTGCACGCCGAGAAGAATTCTTCGAGCTCAAAGCGTTCAAGATGGCGGTGCGGTTCTGTTGTCCGGTCGGGCTTGGGCTCATTGATATACGAAATCATTATACATGACGGATGGCTACGTATAAGACGCTCCATCTGTTCTGCCTGACGGATGCCTTCGGCAACCTTGTTTCGGCGCATACTGCCAAAGAGAGGCAGGTCTGTCTGCACCATGATACCGAGCATATCGCAATAATCATATACTTCGCTCTGGACGGGTCTTTGTGTAATACGAAGGAAATTCATATTGCAGATTTTTGCAAGAAGCATATCGTCAATGAGCCTGTCAAAATCGCCTCTCATTACATCGAGCTGTTCGTAGCCCATGGTGTTGGCACCGCGGAGACGGATTTTTTTGCCGTTGAGATAGAGCATTCCCTTGATATCGGATGTAAGATCCTGTTTTATCTCGCGCATACCAAAGGTCACTTTGCCGTTATCGGTTATCTCGCCGTTATACACAAGCTTAAGCTGCATCTGATACAGATAAGGTGTATCGGGACACCAGAGCTTACTGTCCTTCATATTGAAGCTTACTTTGTAAATATTGGTTCCCTTCTGTGCGGGATACTTGTAGAGCTCCTTGGTTTCAAAAACAGCATCCTCAAACACCGTTTCTTCAAAGTTCTGTCCGTATACCGAAATCATAAACGAAAGATCCTTGGTCGTATACTCGCAGCTCTCTACCTCTATCCATGCCTCTGCCCTGTTTTCGGAAGGTATGGGGCGGACAAAGAGGTCGTGGATGTGAGTTTTGTTTCTTATTTCAATATATACATCATCATAGAGTCCCATTCCGGGCGGACAATGATGCCAGCCCACCTCAGGGTCATCCCAGCCGATACCTGTGGCGGCATAGAGCTTGTCGCCCTGCTTTACATCGCCAAAGCCTGCTCCGTTGTAGACATAATCATTTTTAAGGACAATTCTGAGCTTGTTGCTTCCTTCATTTACAAGCTCGGTTATATCAAATTCAAACGGTGCAAAAAAGCCCTCGTGTCTTCCTGCAAATTCGCCGTTTATCATGATTGCCGTTTCGTAGTCGGCACCTCCCACACAGATGTATACGCATTTGTCCTCGCCTATTTCAGAAAGTGTAAATTCTGTTTCGTATACCTGCTTTGCATATCCTACGGGTCCGCCGTAGTATGGAAGAGTTATCCTTTCTTTGCCGTCGAGCAAAAATTCCCTAATCGGAATTACGGTATTCATGGAAGCTATTTCGGGAGCCAGATTCTTAAGATAAGGCTTATATATCTCCCTCATTCGTGTTAGCTCGTCGGCAAGCTCCTCTTTAGTATTCATTTTTTTGACGGTTTCTACGCTTTTGCCGTCGGACTCTGTTAAAATGCACTTTCTTGTATCGTGCGGTATGGGATGGGGCACATGCAGAAGCTCTTTTCTTCCGCCGGCACCCGTCCTTGCTATTTCTACAAATGCATCATTTGCCATTTTGTTACCCCCCAAATCCGCATTCTTATAACGAAAGTAATTCCTTTTTCATTTCTTCGGACATAGGCTTGCCGTATTCCGAAACCTGATAGGCTTCGGCAAAGCGGATTTTGCTTCCTCTTTCCTTGCCGTAGAGCTCTATAAGCTTTTGTCTGTGGCGTGCCGCAGGTTTTGCATAGCGTGCCATATAGCCCATTTTAATTTCCATAACTTCTTCATCAGAAGTATCTGCGGTTATTTCCTTTCCCTTAAGCCAAAGGAAGCGTTCCTCCGCACCCTCGGGTACCTCCTGAGCTCTTGTATACGGAAGCCACTCATACACCTGAGATACATTCATGTTTGCTATAGCAAGCTTAGTATCTATCTCGCTGTCTATATCCACCACTATATCGGCGTTAAACGGCGGGAATTTGAAAGGATCCTCGCAGTACATAATAACAGGCATAAATCTCATGGCAGGTACATCGGGACATTCGTTGGGAACTGTAAGAAGATATGATGCATCCTGAACCAGAAGTGCCGATGCTCTGTGGTCTGCGTGGTAGTGGGATGTTCTGTGACATATGACTATATCGGGATTGAATTTTCGTATATAGCGGATAGTGCGCTTTCTCGTTTCGAGGTCAGCCACGAGGTTGCAGTCGTCGTTGTCCCATACATCGTATGTAATGCCAAGATATTTGGCAACACAAGCCGACTCTTTTGCTCGTGTAGCTGTGGTTTCTTCGGGTGTCATAATGTGGTGACCTCCACAACCGTTACACATGCTTAAAAACTGTACGGTATGTCCTGCCTTAATAAGCTTGGAGGCAAAGCCTCCGCATTCAAATTCGTTGTCGTCCTGATGGGCACCTATCATAAGAACTCTCATAATATTATCTCCTTTTGTTGTATATATTTTTGTAAGCACAAGAGAACCGTCCCCTTGTGTTGGACTTTAATGCACAAATGCTTTCCCTGCAAATGTTTGCAGAGAACGGATTTATGCACTTTTAAAAACGATGGCAGCATAAAAATGCCGCCATCGTTTTTATGTTGGGAATAAGTTTATTTAGTTTGCACTTGGCCACTGTGCTGTAGCACGGTATGGGATAAGACTTGTAAGTGTATCCCAGAAGAATACCTTAAGCTTAGTACCGCCATTTGTGGCAACATCATTAAATGCGATTGTACCTGCACCGTCAAAGAAAGTAACTGTGCTGAATGCATAGTTCTTTAAGGAGTTGTCTGCGCCATAGATAGCGAGCACCACCTTACAGGGGAGAGATGCACCGATTCTGTTAAATGCTACGCTTACATCTACAGCATCCACACCTGCGAGGGATTCAATGGCTTCGCCTGCACCATTT
>JAZLCB010000404.1:0-1999 GCA_045614005.1 Clostridia bacterium | reverse complement strand
GCTGCGGCAGTTGAGGTGTTTTCTATCATCGAATTGATACGCGGATCACTTTGGGGCGATGCTTGGCGTGGCGCTGTCCATTATACTACTCTTGTTTCAGAAATTCTTATTGCTGTGTATGTTCTCACTACACTTGTATGGAAATACCCCAACGGAATTGAAAAAAAGAAACAAAGCGAATCTTCGGCAACAAATTGCGTGGGCGGAACTTTCTCTCCCGTGGCATACTGTTCAATACTAAAACTTTTGCTTCTTTATACATTTACCTTTGGTATCTGGCCACTCATATGGATATATCGCATTACAAAGGAACTCAACTGTGCAGAGGGATTTGAATACAGAAGTCCTGTCAAAAAGCTTCTTTTGTTCATCTTTATTCCTTTCTATTCTATGTACTGGTTCTATCAGTCTGCATTGAGAGCAGACAAAATTGCTGCAGACAAATCCGTCATATCGGACATTTCTGTATTATCTCTTATATTCTCTATGATATTCCCGCTTGGGTCAATGCTTCTCATTCAGGGAAAAATCAATCAGATAATACTCAAATAATAAACTTACATACACGCCCTGCGAGTTCAAGAGGACTTGCAGGGTGTATTTTTATTAAAACCAAATACAAATTTTCCATATTCTATTGACTTTTAATACAAAAATAGTATAATAGCCGAAAGAGTACAACTTTCTCAGTTAAGAGGAGGGGTTTTTGTGAAAAAAAGTTTTTGGAAAACCATGTCTGCCTACACAAAAGGCTATGAGAAAAAGATTATAATTTCCGTTCTGTTTTCTGTGTTTACAGGTGTTATGGTTGCTCTGCAACCGCTTGTTATAAAATACATTGTAGATGACGGAATTCTTGCCGATACTACCAACTCAATACGGCTTAGAATAGTCGGTTTGTTGTGCGCATTGTATGTTCTTTTGTCGTTTTTGCGAATTTCGTCCTACGGCATAGCCACAAGAGCAACTCACAAACTTATGGAAGGCACACTCTGCAACCTGAGAAACTCGTTTTTTGACAAGGTACAGAACCTGTCTATGAGCTTTTATGACAAAACCGCATCGGGAGAGCTTTTTAACTGCATTATGGGTTCGCCGTTAAATAACATAAAGAACTTTCTTCAGCAATGTGTAATAAACATACCCTATCAATGTGTTTCGTTTGCAATTTCGCTTACGGCTCTGTTTACATACGATGCCGTTCTTACAGCCATACTGCTTGCAATAGGAATTATCATGGTAATTCTTAACTACATTTCGCGAAAGAAGATAAAGAAAATAGCGCGCGAATACATATCTACCGAAAACGAAGCAAGCAAATACATAAATGACATGATTCACGGTCTTGAGGCTACCAAAATATATTCTGTAGAAAGCGATACCATAAGCCGTTTTCAGTCTCACACCAACACCATGCGCGAAAAAGCCGTAGGCATGGCAATGTCTATATGGTTTCAGCATGCAAAGCCCGAATTTGTTCAGTTTGCAGGCATTGCGACAGTGTACTTTACAGGCGCATTGCTATGTATATACAGAGGTTTGTCTACAGGTGTACTGTTTGCATTTATAAACAGTATGGGAATTATACTCTCTACCCTTTCCATGATGCTTCAGGTGCTTTTGAATCAGAGTAGTGCCACAGCAGGACTCGAAAAGATACAGAGCATAATAGACAGCAAAACCGACACTCCCGAAACCGAAGAAGGAAGATCCAGAAATATAGATATAGAAAGAGAAAGTGCCAAAAAGAACGGCAAGCCCTGCATAGAATTCAAGGATGCTGTATTCGGCTACGAGGACAAGCTCATATACGACAAATTCAACTGCAGTATAAACTACTGCGAAAGCATAGGTCTTGTAGGCGGTTCCGGTAGCGGAAAGAGCACCTTTACCAAGCTTATAATGAGGCTCTACGATGTGGAAGACGGATGTGTAAACCTCCACGGCAGAAACATAAAGGACTACCGTATTCACGATATGCGAAAGACATTTGGTGTAG
>JAZLCB010000403.1:0-3980 GCA_045614005.1 Clostridia bacterium | reverse complement strand
GGTAAGCTCACTTCACAGCTTGAGCTAAGCTGTTACGACACGCCAACCAGTGTGGCGGTGGTTAATGCTTCAAACGGAAACAGCGTTTCTTCCATAATATTGCAACCAAACAGAAAAATAGATTTAAATGCCTATGCATATGTAGGCAACAAAGCATTAATCGGCGACGACACCTGCTTTACATGGCAAGCAAAAGGCGATATAGGCTCGATAGACAAAAATGGCCACTTTACCGCTTCCGATAAAGAGGGCGAAGGTGCTATAACCGTAAGTGCAGGCGATTATACCAAAACAATAGATGTAAAGGTAAAAATCATAAGCCCGTATTTGAAGGTGAACTTTGAAGATGAGGACAAAGGCAAGATTACCGTAAGCTTCCAATCCGATGAGGGTAAGGCAATATGGAATTCGGATATAAGCCTTAAGGTAGATGGCGAAGATACCGAGGTAAACCTTGTAGCCAATAAATTAACCCTCGAATTTGACGATGACAAAACCCACAAAATAAATATAACTGCCAAAAATACCGACGAGTACATTACGGTAGCTTCGTACACCGTAGAGGGCGAAGACTACGATAATGCTTTTGTCGATATTAAAGACAGTCATTGGGCAAAAAGCTATATAACCTATATGAATAACTTTGGTATCATAAATGGTATTAAAGAAAACGGCAAGATATATTTTAAACCGCAAAACAATGTAACACGAGGTCAATTTGCGGTAATGATTGCAAATGCTACGGGTGTGGATTTGGACGAATACGAAGATGCAGAATTGAAGTTTGATGATGCTGACAGCATAGCCGATTGGTGTGCACCGCATATACAGGCACTATGCTCTATGGGCATAATGAACGGCAAAGAAAATAACGGCAAGCTGATATTCGACCCCAATGCTCCCCTTACAAGAGCAGAGGCAATAACCGTAATTTCAAGACTTATTCCCGATAATGTAAAAACCGAAGAAAAGACCTTTGCCGACGGTAAATCCATACCGACATGGTCTAAAAATGCTTTTAACAAGCTTGCAAGCCTTGGTATAATAAACGGCTACAGCGATAATACAATAAAGCCGAAAAATAATATATCAAGGGCTGAGGCTGTTAAGCTGATATACTCGATATATTAACTAAAAGCATCATAAAAAAGAGCTCCGAGATTTCTCGGAGCTCTTTTTGTTGTATTTTATAATAATGTTATATATCTCTCATACGCAGCATCAAACCCACTATCTGCACTAGGCTCATAGTGAACTACATCAAAGGAATCTGCAATAATCTTTCTTGCCTCTGCAAGATCCTTGATTTCGCCTGCAGCGATAAGCTGAACTGCTACGTTACCTGCAGCTGTAGCTTCGATAGGACCTGCGATAACAGGAGTCTTGGTAGCATCTGCTGTCATCTGACAGAGGAAGCCGTCCTTTGTACCGCCACCTACCATGTGGATTGCCTTGAAGTCGTTGCCTGTGCATTCCTTTAAGCTGTTAAAGGTGTGCTTATACTTAAGAGCAAGGCTCTCGTAAATACAACGAACAATTTCGCCATCTGTTTCGGGTACTGCCTGACCTGTCTTTTTGCAGTAGTCCTTGATTCTCTGTACCTGATTTCCGGGAGGCATAAATACCGGATCATCGGGATCTATAAAGCACTTGAAGGGAGTAGCTTCTCTTGCCATCTTTTCCATATCGGCATAGCTGTAATCCTTGCCATCGCGCTTGAACTGACGACGTGTTTCCTGAATAATCCAAAGACCTATTATGTTCTTTAAGAATCTTGTTGTGTTGCCGTAGCCTGTTTCGTTTGTTATATCAAGCTCTGCGGATTTTTCGCTTATGCAGGGGTTCTTGAGTTCTGTACCAAAGAGGCTCCATGTACCGCAGGAAATATATACAAAGCTATCTTCAGATGCAGGAACAGCCGCCACAGCACTTGCTGTATCGTGACCTGCTACTGCTACAACTTTCTTTGCCTTTATGTCGAGTTCTTCACAGATATCATCTGTAATTACGCCAACTGTTGTACCGGGATTAACAAGTTCGGGGAAGATATCTCTCTTTAAGCCGACTTTGTCTATAAGATCCCAGTTCCATTCCTTTGTATATGGCTCTAAAAGTGCAGTTGTGGAAGCTGTACTCTTTTCGCCGTATATCTTGCCTGTTAAGAGATATCCGAAGAGTTCGGGAATCATGAGGAACTTGTCTGCAATGTTGTATATGTCAGTTTCCTGAGCCTTGTGTGCAAGAAGCTGGAATATGGTATTGAAGGTCATCTTCTGAATACCTGTAGCATTGTAGAGCTCCTTGTCGCTCATAAGCTTTTTGAGTTCTTCTATAGGACCTGCTGTTCTGTCGTCACGGTAGTTGTAGGGGTTGGAAAGAAGCTTGCCGTTCTTGCCGATAAGAGCATAGTCAACACCCCATGTATCTATACCGATACTCTCGAAGTCTACATCTTTAACCTTTCTTATTCCCTGCTTAACTTCGTGGAAAAGTCTTGCAAGGTCCCAATAAAAGCCGCCGTTTATGCTAACGGGCTCGTTGTCAAAACGATGTACCTCTTCGAGTACAATTTTTCCGTTTTCAAGGCTTCCTAATATTGCGCGACCACTGGAAGCACCAAAATCGAATGCCAAAACTTTCATAATTACATTACCTCCGTAATTTTTGTTACTATGCCTACATTCTACCACAATTTGTTATAAATAGCAACAAGAATTTTTATATCTTTGTGCCTTGGTTTTACAAATTTCTACCGCATGGCTATGTTAAAATTTCTTTAGGAACAAAAGGAGCTGATTTCCATAAGCACAATATACATAGATGTCCTGTTTTTTATAAATCTTGCAATAAATTTTTCGATTCTTATGTGTATGCGTTGTATTCTTAAACTTCCGCTAAAATCCTTCCGACTTCTTATGGGTGGCGGTATCGGTGCGCTCTATTCCTGCATGGTGTATGCACTTAATATGCCCTTTTTGTCTTCTGCAATAATGCGTCTTGTTTTTGCCGTAGCTATTGTGGGAGTGTCTTTTGGATTTTCGGGAATTTCTCTTATAAAAAGGACATTTGTATTTATTGCGCTCACTGTAGCAATGGGTGTTGCCATGCTCGGGATTCTGTACTTTACAAACATCGGCATACGCCTTGGCGGTGTTATAAAAAACGGAGTTTTCTACTTCAATATTCCGCTTGGGTATATGGCTTTTTGCTCCGCCGGAGCATACATACTTGTATACAGCTTGGAAAAGGTGTTTAAAAAAGCTTCTTGCCGAAGTTTTTCCAGAGTAAAAATATATCGCTACGGCAAAGCTGTGGAGCTTACCGCACTTGTAGACACGGGCAATATGCTCTGCGACCCCTTAAGCGGAAGAAAGGTTCTTATTGCCGAAGCAGAAACTCTCTCCCCTCTTTTTGCATTTTGTATAGAAGATATATTAAAAGACGGCTTCAAACCCGAGCTTTTGCCCGAGGGATTCAGACTTATTCCATACAATTCCATCGGCAAAAAGGACGGACTGCTCGTAGCCTTTGTACCCGACCTTGTGGAGATAGACTCCAAAAAGGAAGACAACATAATTACCGCTGTTTTTGACGGAGTGCTGTCTGGAAGCGGAGACTACAATGCGCTTATAGGGCCTAATATATAACGAAAGGACTTGATTTTGTTGCTCAAAGAAAAACTTTTTGCCATACTACAAAAAATTCTTCACGGAGAAATCCACTACATAGGCGGAGCTACCACCCTGCCTCCTCCGCTATCCAAGGAAGAAGAGGACAGACTCATAGAACTAATGAGGACAAATCCCACCCTTGCACGAGGGGAGCTTATAGAAAGAAATCTTCGTCTGGTAGTATATATATCCAAAAAATTTGAAAACACAGGCATAAACATAGAGGACCTTATAAGCATAGGAACAATAGGACTTATAAAAGCCATAAACACCTTTAACCCCGACAAAAACATTAAGCTTGCCACCTAT
>JAZLCB010000402.1:0-3153 GCA_045614005.1 Clostridia bacterium | reverse complement strand
GGTGTGCTCTCTACTTCTATAGCACCATTGTGGAATTCCACTGCAGACTGAGCAATGGAAAGACCCAGACCTGTGCCACCTGTTTCTCGGCTTCGTGCTTTGTCAACACGATAAAATCTATCAAATATTCTATTCACATCTTCAGAAGAAATGCCTACACCGTTATCTTTAACACTTATTACAGCACGCTTTTTCTCCTTTACAAGGCTTATTTCTACTCTGCCCTCATCACCGGTATATTTAAGAGCATTGTCTGCTATATTATATACCGCTTGCCATAAAATATCCTTATTTGCCATTATGAGGATATCTTCTTTAGCATTAACTACAAGTTCTTTTTCCTCCATTTCGGCTATAGGAAGAAGATTCTTATGCGTTCCCGTTACAACATCTTTAAGGTTAATAAGTTCCAGTGAACCGGACATTGTCTCGGTGAGTGTATCGAGCTTGGTAATATAAAGAAGCTTATTTACAATACGGTTGAGTCTCTCAACCTCTTCGTTCATATCTGTAAGAAACTCCCTTACATAATCCATATCTATATCGGGGGTCTGTATTATGGAATCCGCCATAAGCTTGATTGAACTAAGCGGTGTCTTAAGCTCGTGTGAAGCATTGGAAACAAACTCTGTACGCTGTTTTTCTATTACGGTAAATCTTTCGCTAAGTTCGTTGAATGCAGTAGCAAGTGTAGAAAGTTCGTCTTCACCTTCTACTTCAAGCTTTTCGTTTATCTTATCGTCTGCCATAGTCTTAAGCGACTGTGTATAACTTACAATTCGTTTGCGAAGTCTGGATACCGTTATAAGCACGACCACACTGCAAGCAGCTACAGAAAAGATAGTAAGTAAAAGTGAATCTGCAAGAAGAGTTAAACCGCTTTTGACATCCACTGCTCCATTGGTACGCATAACGCCGAGTGCAGCCATAGCAACATTTACTATAAAAAGCACAGGGATACTCACCAGAAGATACAGTATGGTGGTTCGCATTGTGATGTGCCTTGCCATCTTGGACTTTGTTTTATGTAATATCTTTGAAATAGTAACCAGCTCCCCACTTTGTAAGCAGATATACAGGCTCTGCACTGTTAGGCTCTATCTTTTCGCGGAGACGTCTTACATGAACATCCACGGTTCTTGCGTCGCCGGGATAGTCGTAACCCCATATAAGGTCGAGAAGATTATCTCTGGAATACACCTTGCCGGGATTGCATACCAAAAGGTCCATAAGGTCGAATTCCTTACTTGTGAGGTCTACTGTCTTGCCCTCAATGGTAACTGTACGCTGATTGTAATCAAGCTCTACTGTTCCCATCTTGATTCTGGAACGGTCTCCTTCTTTGGAGATAGGTGTTATACGGCGCATTATAGCCTTTACTCTTGCCTTTAATTCCAAAATGTTGAAAGGCTTGGTTATGTAATCATCGGCACCGTATTCGAGACCCATGATTTTGTCCATATCTTCCGTCTTGGCAGTTACCATAATAATCGGTATGCTCGAAAATTCTCTGATTTTCTGACAAACGGAAAGTCCGTCTATCTTAGGGAGCATAAGGTCGAGTATTATAATATCAAGGTTTTTGTCGTGAGCAAGCTTTAATGCTTCCTCACCGTCATATGCTGTTTCTACTGTGTAACCGTCTTGTTCAAAGTTGAATTTCATACCTTTGACAAGCAATTTTTCGTCATCCACAATTAATATTTTCATTTTTTATTCCTCCGTATCGTTTATTTCCGAGGTTATAATATAATCCTTTATTTCGCTATATTTCTTTTCGCCTATTCCGCGCACATTCATTATTTCCGAAACATCTGCAAAAGCACCGCTTACATTACGATAATCCACGATTCTCTGCGCTGTTACCTCACCGATTCCGGGTATAATCATAAGTTCGTTCTTGTCGGCTGTATTTATGTTTATGACCGGTACAACATCGGGGATTTCTTCAATGTGTATGCTCGGTACATGTATATGCGTATCGGCTACCACAATAGCATCAAGATCCATTAAATCCGCATCGGCATTATGAGTTACACCACCTGCCAAGTATATTACATCACAGATTCTTGAACCCTCCGTTACAGAATATGTTCCCGGCTTTTCTACCTCGCCGTCTATCCTTACCTCAAAACGCTTCGTGGATTTTGGCGTAGATATTTCTGCCGTTACTTCCCTATTTCTGCTTTTGATGTACATACCGACGGAAGCTGCTATTGCAAGCACCAGAACAAACGCGGTAAGCTTGTCTAACTTTTCGTACCACATATTATTCCAGATAATCCTTGAGCTTTTTGCTGCGGCTGGGGTGTCTAAGCTTACGAAGAGCCTTGGCTTCAATCTGTCTTATACGCTCTCTTGTAACATTAAACTCTTTACCAACTTCTTCGAGTGTACGGCTTCTGCCGTCATCCAAACCGAAACGAAGTTTGAGAACCTTTGCTTCTCTGGGTGTTAATGTGTCAAGAACAGAAATAAGCTGTTCCTTAAGAAGCGCAAATGCCGCCATTTCGGACGGTGCGGGAGCATCGCTGTCGGGGATAAAGTCACCTAAGATACTGTCTTCTTCTTCACCGATAGGTGTTTCAAGAGATACAGGCTCCTGAGCTATCTTCATGATTTCTCTTACACGCTCTTTGCTCATGTTCATTTCCTTGGCAATTTCATCTACATGAGGTTCTCTGCCAAGTTCCTGAAGAAGCTGTCTTGAAACTCTTATAAGCTTATTTATGGTTTCTACCATATGAACAGGTATTCTTATGGTTCTTGCCTGATCGGCAATAGCTCTTGTTATAGCCTGTCTTATCCACCATGTTGCATAGGTACTAAACTTGTAGCCCTTGGTATAATCGAACTTTTCTACAGCCTTAATAAGACCTAAGTTACCTTCCTGAATAAGGTCTAAGAAAAGCATACCTCTACCTACATATCTCTTGGCTATACTTACAACAAGACGAAGGTTTGCTTCTGCAAGCTTTTTCTTAGCTTCTTCGTCACCCTCGTGCATACGCTCAGCATAGTAAACCTCTTCCTCTGCAGAAAGAAGCGGAACTTTACCTATATCCTTAAGGTACATACGAACAGGGTCGTCAAGACCTATACCTTCGGGAACGGAAATGTCTATTTCCTCTTCCGAAGTCTGAATTTCCTGAA
>JAZLCB010000401.1:0-8795 GCA_045614005.1 Clostridia bacterium | reverse complement strand
TATCGAACCTGCCGTTGTAGACGAAAACGACATGATTGATTTTGCAAAAAAATATGATTCTATCCCACTCCATACAGACAGGGAGTACGCAAAGACAACCATATTCGGAAATCTCATTGCTCCGGGTGTAATGTCTTTTATGTGTGTATGGGCTAAATACCTTGAAATAGATTTGGCAGGAGAAGAATTACTCGCAGGCAAATCCACCAAAATAGAATGGTTTAAACCTGTGTATGCAAAGGATGTACTTACAAGCACATGCACTATCTCAAAGCTTACAAAGCGTAACGAAAAAAACGGAATAGTAGAGCTTACATTTGAGGTGTTTAACCAGAATAACGAGCTTGTGCTTACCGATATAACCGAAATGATTGTAAAATGCAAACCGACTAAATAAAAAAGAAGCCCCCAAAGGGCTTCTTTTTTATTTCAAAGTATCTTCCATACCACGATACACCACAAACTTGCAAAACAGAAATTCCAACACAAAGTTTGCAAGCATGGTAACAATAAGGATAATAAAGTCATTTACACCAAGCCCCTCTGCCACATGACCGAGATATGTGGATAATGGTGTAAACACAAGATAAAACGCGAATACCTTTGACATTGCAATCGGCACATTTGCCGCGGACTTGAATGTGTACTTACGGTTTAATGTAAAATTCCAGATGATAGAGAGTATAAGCGACACAAGATACGGTACCCAATAGTCCTTTATGAATATTTCAAGAATAGCAAAAGATGCAACCTGAATTATTCCTGCAGAAACAGAAAAAAGTGTGAACTTTATTGCCTGCCACATTTGTTTATTATCTTTCATTTGTTTACCTCGCTTTACTTTCTTAATTTTTGACAATACTGTGTACAAAGCTTGTCTGTACATTCAGAGCACTTTAACGATACATTTGTCATCTCCCAGAATCGCTCGGGATAAATCAAAACACACAGTTCCCATATAAGCCATGCAAGAAATGCCGTGACAACAAGAGAAATTGCAAAAAAGCCTCCTGCAAATGTAAGCGGTGAAAACATCATGAGGTGATCCCAATTAAATATACGGCAGGTCGTACAGCATTTGTTTTTCATTATCAATCTGAACGGACACCAGATAAGCACGCAGATAAGGTCGCAAACATAGAAAAGCACCGATATCATAAAGAGCCATGATTTGTCAATTATGTCTGAATAATAAAGGATGCCTATGACTGAAATTAAAATCACCCATATAAGCATGACCTTGTATGCAGAAGCGGAAGTTGTAAGCACATAGTTTTTTAATGCTTTGTAATTTATCTTCTCTCGTATGGGTCTGAAGCGGTTGGCAAAGAGTTTTTGCGATCCGAGTGCAACCTTGTTTTTTACAGGGACTATCTGCAAAATCATATCTGCCATCCAAATAACCCACAGGATGTGTAATATTGAAAAAAAGTCGAAGAAATTGTAATTTTCCAAAATTTCAAGCTCACTTGGGCGGACAAAGCACAAAACCAAACATGCAATAAAAATTGCAAACCGACCAAACAAACGCAGAAAATATCTTTTTCTTGTTTCTGACATATTTTTCATACTTAATTTAATACCTTTCTGCATAAAACTTTATGAAACGATAGTAATATTGCTTCCGCCTGTTTTTTCCTTTTTGACAACAATCTGCTTATCTATTTTATCTTTAAGTTCATTAACATGAGAGATTATACCGACAAGTCGGTTGCCTTCTGCAAGCGACGAAAGAGCCTTGATTGCCTGTGCTAAGGACTCATCATCCAAAGAGCCGAAACCTTCGTCTACAAACATGGTATCGAGCTTTATACCCCCTGCCGAGGACTGAATCTCGTCGGAAAGACCGAGTGCAAGCGAAAGAGAAGCCTTAAACGATTCACCACCCGAAAGAGTTTTTACACTCCTTTCCGTGCCGTTGTAGTGGTCTATAACATCAAGTTCAAGACCGCTTTGGCTACGGTTGTTTTCGGCTTCTTTTCTTCGTTTTAATTCGTACTGACCGCCCGACATAACCAGAAGCCTTGTGTTTGCACGCTTTATGATTCTATCAAAGTAATTAGTTTGAATATGTGTTTCGAGCATAATCTTTTTCTGACCGCTGATATTACCGTTTGCCGTGTTGGAAAGTGATTTCATCCATGTCCACTTTTCTTCTACAACTTTAATTTCATCGAGCTTTTGCAAAATGTTATGAAGGGATATCTTGTTGGAAGTAATACGGCTGTGTACTGTTTTGGCCTTAGCATCAAGCTCTGCTTGCTCTAATTCCGACAAACGCTTGTTTTCTGTTTCCGTTTCAAGGTCTATCTCCGTGCCGATACCTATACGCTTAATAATTTCTTCTTTTGCAGACTTTAAAGCTGCCAAAGCTTCTTTGTTTTTATTTACGGCGTTTAGTGCATCATCATAGGATTTTTGCACGCTTTCGGCTTGTGTATTAAGCTTTTCTATTTCGCTTTCCGCATCTGATTTTGTGTCAAATGTAAGCTTTGATTTTAATTCGCCGATCCGTTTTCCCAAAGACTCATTTTCTGCCATCTTTGATTTAACGGCATCCTTGATTTGAGTTAATTCCTCTTTTAAATTCTCAAGTGCAGTAGTCTTTTGCGGCAAAAGTTCGCTTATCTCTTCCCTGCGTTCAATCTGACCAATCACTTCGTTGATTTTTGCACTAAAGCTATCTATAAGAAAAGCTATATCTGCTATCTTTGACGAAATAACCGCCTTTGCATCCTCAAGAGATACATCGTTTAAAAGCTCAGATATTTCCTTTCGTACGCTTTCTTCTTTTTCATCTGCTATGCCTTTTAATTTACCTGCTTCGCCTCTTGCGGTGCTGACTGATTCATTGGCTTTGGAAAGCTCGTCTCCGATGATATCGAGTTCGTCCTTTGTGGGTACATCCATCGGCTTAACTGCCTTTTGGGGATGAGTTACAGAACCGCATACAGGACAAGGCTTATCCGCTTCGAGTGTTTCTGCAAGAATACCCGCCTGTGCTTCAAGATAGATTCTTGTCTTTTCTTTAAACTCAGCATCCAGTACTTCTGCCTCATGGTATTTTGCATTGTAATCGCCATGAGCCTTTACAGCTTTGAGACGAAGAATAGCCGCATCATCAATATCTTTATCAAGCTTTTCCAGCTTAGCTTTTTCTTCTTCGTGCATTTTCTTTTCGGCTTGAAGCTTAAGCTTTTCTTCGCCGACATTTTCAAGTGTTTTGGCTTCTGTTGTAAGTGCTGTTATTTCCTCGGTAACTAAGTTTATCTCCGATTCCTTTTGGGATATTTTATCTGCGCTGTTATCGATGAATATTTTATTTACATTAAAAGTCTTTTGCTTTAGGAAAAGCTCATCATAATCGGGCAAAAGTGCATTTATCTTTGCACTCTTTTCCGTAAATTCTTTAACCTTTGGCAGATTTTCTTCTTCAGCTTTGAGGTTGTCTTTTAATGTCGCTTCTTTTTCTGTTTCCAAAGCAAAATTAAATTCGTTCTTTTTAAGGTCCTCTTTTGCCAAGGCAATATCCATGGCTTTTGTGATCCGAGCCTTTATTTCGTCCAATTTCTTTTGGAGTTTTTCCTTTTCCTCCGAAATGGTATTCTCGGCATTTTTGTCATATGCAATAAGTCTTTGCAAAAGGTCTGCAATCTCTTCTGTGGTAAGTTCGCCGTTTTTGGCATTGCAAACCTCAGTAGAAAACTCGCTATCTTCATCACATACAATACCGTTTATATACTGCTCAATACTGCTTTTTATTGCTTCGTATTCATTACTGAGCTTTCCCGATTCTGACTTTAGTTTTTCCTGAAGCACATAATAGCTTTGTGTTTTAAAAAGCTTCTGGAATATTTTCTTTCTCTCATCAGTAGATGCCAATAAAAGCTTAAGGAAGTCGCCCTGCGCTATCATAGCAATCTGAGTAAACTGATTTCTATCAATACCAATAATCTCAATAACAGCATTATTAACTTCTTTCAACTTGGTAATTACTCTTCCATCGGGGAAGTGTATTTCGGCATTTGCTTTTTCGGTTGTTATGCCTTCTCCTCTTGATTTAGGGCGGTCATATTCAGGATTTCTTTTTATGTAATAATCCTTACCTTTGCAAGTAAAATACAGTTCTACTTCTGTGGGTGTTTCGGGTTCTGCATACTTGGAGCGAAACATTGATGTTTCTCTATTGTCGCCACTTGCTTCTCCAAACAGAGCATATGTAATTGCATCAAATATGGTGGTTTTTCCTGCACCGGTATCACCGGTTATAAGGTAAAGACCGTTTTGACCGAGTTTATCGAGTTCGACTACTGTCCTACCCGAATACGGTCCGAATGCCGACATTATGAGTTTGTTCGGTCTCATGCTTCTCCCTCCCATATTTCTTCAATTAGTTTTTTAATAAATGCACCTTGATTATCGTTCATGGGCTGATTGTTCTGCATTTCATAAAACTCCGCAAAAAGTTCAAAAGGCGATTTTTTTTCAACATCATATGCCCCATCTACAGAATTCATATTTCTGGTACGAAGGTTATCGTAATCGAGCTTCATAAGATTGTGATAAACTGTGCGGAGTTTGCCTATTGCATCGGGAATATCATCCTCGTCGGTAAGTGTTATATGAACATAATCATTTGGGTAGCTTGTGGCTTTATAAAAATCGCGAAGCATAATTTCTTCGTATTTCCCTTTGATTTCTACCATGTCACGCATAGGCTTCAGCGTAATGGTATCTACTGCGAGATTTCCTTTTTCTTTTATCTCAACGATTGTAACGCTTTTAATATCCTTTGACTCCGAGAACGAGTATTTAAGCGGTGTACCCGAATATCTTACCTTTGGAGATTTGCAGTTCTGTGCTCTGTGAATGTGTCCGAGAGCAGTATAGTCAAATGCTTCAAAAACAGCTACATCAACATTGTCGGTTCCGCCAACCGAGATTTCCTCAGATTCGGTTCTGTCTGCACCTGTTACAAACTGGTGTGTTATCATTATGTTTCGCTCATTTGAATTGACATCGAGGTTTTCGATGGCTACACGCATAGCATCTGTATATGTGATAATTTCTGCATCTTCGTTGAATTTGCGAACATGAACAGGCTTTACAAAAGGAAGCATCCAGATATTGATTTTGCCGAATTCATCTTCAAGCGTAACAGGACTTACATCACCTGCATATACAGGCGACATATAAATATTACTTGCCTCCATGAGTCTGCCGCCAAATGCAATACGCTCGGGCGAATCGTGATTGCCACTTATAACAAAAACAAAGAGATTTCGCTTTGACAAGCTTACCAGAAAGTCGTCAAAAAGAGCCACAGCTTCTGCTGAGGGAACGGACTTATCATATACATCTCCCGCTATGATTACACCGTCGGGCTTTTGGCTATCTATGATATCTATTATTTGATTTAAAATGTATTCCTGATCTTCGAGCATAGAATATTCGTTAACCCTTTTACCTATATGAAGATCGGATAAGTGTATAAATTTCATAGTTTTCCTCCGCAGAGTTATTTTGAAAAATTATTCATTGCCGCAATTTGGACAAGGTGATTGTGTTCTCATGGTTCCGCAATTACTGCATCTCCACGAATGTGCGGTTTCTTTTGTAACTTCTTTTACTACCTTTACTTCGGCTGTAGTCTTTGGCTCTTCTTCAGCTACAACAGGTTCTTCTTTGGACGCATTATACAAAGATACGCAAGCGGTTATTTTTGTATTCTGAACTATGGTAGCAAGCGCTAAAACCAGTAGTGAAACCGCATTGTATGTACAATACTCAATAAATGCATATAGTGCCCATGAAGCCAAAGATGTGATTATTGTAAAAACAACCATTTCCTCTTCGATATCTGCCATGGCTATTGCATCTTCAATGGTTGAAAAGACTCCAAACACAAGCATAATTATAAGGATTCTTTTGCCCCATATTTTGAGCCAATCTGCCCATTGTGAAAGTTTTTTGGATACTTCATCAACTTCGTAGCACTCCTTTAACGAAGTGGGTACAGTCTTTTTGGGAAACATATTAAAAACCTCCTGAGTTATTATTTGTATTTTAATATCACTTTTACAAGTGCGGAAAAAGCCCTGAAAATCAGGGCTTTTTGAATACGTTATTATTCCCACTCTAATATCACTTTTGTTTTGACCGTGAATTTAGGTCTAAATGGTGTGTTTTCGTGCTGTTTCAGCACAAGATTTCCACCCATTACATCCATTCAACACCGAAAGTGTTGTCAAAAGAGTGTTGTCAGCCTTATTTATTGCCTTTTGCTCTGTTATGGGTTTTGCAGAGCATTTGACAGTTATCTATGTCGGTTGAACCACCTTTGCTCCAAGCAGTAACGTGGTCTGCGTCCATTTCTGTAGTCTTCCAAATACGGTTTTTATTATTGTCAGCACCCATAGCACAAAGAGGACAGTTTGAAACATTACTGCTCTTTGCTTCTTCGGTCTGGCGTGTATAGACGGTCTTTTTGGTAGGCTCGTCAAACACACGAATGTTAAGGAGTTTGCTGTCGGTACAGCCACCGAGTATATACTCATATACACCCTTTTTATCCTTAACATAGAAGTCAGAATACAGTTCTTTCAGTTTAGCCGACACTTCATCGGGAGCATAAGCGTTTGTGTGGTACTGCTCGTAGAACTCACCCCAAGGCAGACCTCTCATTTCACTTTCAACATCGGTAAAGACACTTGATACCCAATCAATAACGCTAGTGAAATATGCTTTCAACTCGTTAATGTTGTCATCGTATCTGTGCTTACTCATATAATCGTCAATGTTGCCCTTGCTTACCCATTCAAGAGCAGTACGCAAATAGTCCTGTCTTATAACACTACCAGATATGTACGCACTCCA
This sequence comes from Clostridia bacterium, assembly GCA_045614005.1. Taxonomy (GTDB): domain Bacteria; phylum Bacillota; class Clostridia; order UMGS1810; family UMGS1810; genus RGIG8748. Next base: position 1,919 of record JAZLCB010000401.1, on the reverse strand, counting down.
TTTCTGGATATTTGCGTTTTGGCTATTTGAGAACTCCTCTTTTGCTTTGGTAACAAAAGGTCCCGAATGAATAGCGTTTGAAAGTTCCTGCTCGTTAAGGGGTATTCCTGCGATATTGATAGTCTTGAACCATTCCTTGATTTCGCTCTCTGTACCCTCACAGATATAGATAGTCAAGGTAGTCTGCATTATCTTGTCCTGCATATCCTTTGCAAGTCCGGAAAAGTATCTCGGTATGCCGTTCTGGTCGTTAATGGCAAACTTGCCTGTTACATATCGTCCAAAACTGGTGATACGCTGTTGTCCGTCCAGAACCTCATATTTATCTTCTGCAACTTTGGTAAAGTAGATAAGTCCCAGAGGATAGCCTTTGAGAATGGAATCAATAACAGCCACATCACGCTTTCCGTCAGCATAGATATAATTACGCTGATACTCTGGCTGAATAACAAGTTTTCCAGAAAGACCGAACAGACCTTTACCCTCATACTCGTTATATACAAAGCCTTTGCATATGTCCTCAACTGTTATGTCGGTTACTAATGTGGTAATCATACTTATATCACTCCTTACGCCTCAAAATCTTCTGGGTGCGATTTTATCCACTCGTCTGTATATCGTATCAAAATACGAGAAAACGGGATTTTTGCATTACCCTCATTATCGTAATAACAAAGCATTTTCATTCCTTTTGTGTAATGACCTTTTCCCCCTTGCTGTCTATACACCTCCAAAAACTCCTCTGGCATATTTTTAATGCCTACGACAATGTTTTCATCTTCTCGCTCATAGCCTAACAATTCAAACTGCTCTGCACAATAAAACTCCAAAAAGGACTTTGGAACGCCCATCATACCTTTATAATCTTTCGGTATAGCATCGGAGTACGGAACATCTAACGCATCAAATGTAACGTATTTACAATATTCTTTCCCATTCACTTCCTTATGCTTACTGAACTTAATATTGTCTTCCATAGTCATAAGACTCATCGGCTGGTGTCTTCTTCCGTGTTCAATATTTGTGAACCACGTTGAAGAAACATTTTTCATATTAACACCATTTATTACTCTATCCACATCGTTGGAATCTTTGGTTTCAAACCACATTCCACCGCCCCAACTTGTCCTACCAGACCACATTTTATTCTTCATAATAAGAGGGAAAATCTCTTTGTAAGTTATGCTGTTCTTATTTGCTATAACAAGGAATTGTTTGTCTTCCTCAAAAAGCCAGTCTATAAATTCTCTGTAAAGAGAAAACGGTGGATTTGTAACGATTATATCAGCTTCATCTCTTAAAGCCTTTACCTCATCACTTCTAAAATCTCCGTCCCCCGCTAAATAGTGCCACTCCAAATCGTCAATATCAATAGCACCAGACTTGTTACTGTCTCTTGTGAGAGTGAAAATTTTTCCATGTGTCTTTGCCTTGTCCTCGTCATATTCGGGGGATTCAGTTTCAAAGAAAGATAATTGATACCCCTCTTTGAAGTTCTTGCTCTCATATGCAAAACTGGTGCTTATTAATTTCTTCAAACCGAAGTTCTCAAAGTTCTGTGCAAAGAAGCGAGTGAAGTTGCTCCATTCGGGGTCATCACAAGGTAGCAGAATTGTTTTGCCTCTAAAGACATCTGGGTTATATTCCAGATAAGCATTTACTTCTCTCTGTATATCTTCATATTGAGTGTAAAACTCATCATTCTTTGCGTTCTTTGCTTCGGAAAGTTTCTTGTTCGCCATTTTATCACCTCTATACTATTCGTTACTCCATTTATATACTTTTGCTAACCACAAGCCAGTTTTATAAGCAAAACCAAAATTATACGAGATATTTTTATCAAAAACTTCTAATACGTTTTTCAGATAAACTTCTTGATACTTTTGGACTATCTTCCATTCTTCGTCCGATAAATAGTG
>JAZLCB010000400.1:0-15103 GCA_045614005.1 Clostridia bacterium | reverse complement strand
GCATATTCAAGTAACGGCGACTACGTTGGCTATGATATGGAAAGCGGTGAGCAGTCCAACGAATTTGTAATTGCATTTCTCAAAAACAACGAGTATGAGTATATTCAGGATTACAGACCTACCTCTTATGACAACATCACCTTCAGAAAGTATGGAGCTATCGCTCTTCCCGAGGGTGGATTTATTCAGGTAGGGTACGACAGCGCCCAGTTCAGAGCAGATATAGACACCTATGTTAAAGATGTATCCAGAAACCGACATGTAGGAAACGAAGGCTTTGTTGCAATCTGTGACGAAGACTTCAATCTGGTAACATATCGTAGCGATTATGAAGGCGCCGGACTTGATAAAATAGGTATAACATTTGACAGTAAAGCCACAGCCGAGGGCGAAATCTTCGAGTCTATGGTTTATGGCGAGGAGTACCTTTGCTCATATCGCTTTGTAGAAGGCTATTACATAATAGGTGCTATGCCCAAGTATGAGGCACTCTTTATGAAAGAGGTTTCGGTGTATGTAAATACATTTATGGAAATCCTTATATTTGCCGCGTTGTTTGTACTTATCTTCTTCCTTATAAAGAAGATTATCCTCGATAATCTCAGAAAGATAAACAAGGGCCTTTCGCTTATCACAAACGGAAATCTCGATGTAACTGTAGAGGTACATTCCAACGAAGAATTTGCATCGCTTTCCAACGATATCAACAGAACTGTTGGTACGCTTAAAAGATATATTAAGGAAGCAGCAGAAAGAATAGACAAGGAGCTGGAATTTGCAAAGCAGATTCAGTATTCCTCGCTTCCTGCGATTTTCCCCAAGAGTGATTCGTTCAGACTCTATGCCAACATGATAACTGCAAAGGAAGTTGGCGGAGACTTTTACGATTTCTATATGTTAAACGATTCGACCATTGCATTTCTTGTGGCCGATGTTTCGGGCAAGGGAGTACCTGCGGCTATGTTTATGATGAGAGCAAAGACCGTAATAAGAGACCTTGCAGAGCGAGGACTCGAACCTGATGAAATATTCACCATTGCAAACGAAAAGCTCTGCGAAAATAACGAAGCAGGTATGTTTGTAACAGCTTGGCTTGGTATTTTTGATACTCAGACAGGTCTTCTCAAGTTTGCAAATGCAGGTCATAATCCTCCGCTTTTCAAGAAAAAAGGCGAAAGCTTTGACTATTTAAAATCCCGCAGCGGATTGGTTCTTGCAGGTATGGAGGGCGTAAAATATCGCAAAAACGAAATGCAAATTGACCCCGGTGACATTCTTTATCTTTATACCGACGGTGTTACCGAAGCAACCGACAAGAATGAAGAACTCTATAGTGAGCAGAGATTACTTGACTTTATGAACTCTCTCGGAGCAGTAGAACCCGAAGAACTTTGCAAGCTTATAAAGAAAGATGTTGACGATTTCGCAGGCGCTGCTCCGCAGTTTGATGATATTACTATGCTTGCGGTTAACTTTGATGCACTTATAAGCGAAGAAAGCATCTCCACCGTGCCCGATGTAAACTCTCACAAAGCAGTAGGAGCTTTTGCAGATGCACTTTCGGCAAAACTCAAAATTCTGCCAAAGATTGCAAGCAAAATAAACATAGTGTTTGACGAGATTTATACAAACATAGTAAACTACAGCAATGCAACCTTAGCTACTGTTTCGTACACTATTGAAGGCGGAAAACTCAGTATTTCGTTTGTTGACAACGGCATTGCTTACAATCCTCTTGAGGCAGATGAGCCCGATGTAACTCTTTCGGCAGAAGAAAGAAAAATAGGCGGACTCGGAATATTTATGGTTAAGAAAATGACCGAGAGTATGACCTATGAATATACAGACGGCAAAAACATGCTTACGCTTGTCATTGCGTTAAGTTAGGAGGAAAATTAATTGAAGTCAAATATTTGTAATTTAAACAAAGATTTAACCTGTCTTGAATCTGTTCTTGCCGAGGTAGAAAAGGTAACTGCCTACAATAATCTTGATGATAAGAAGGCATTAAGACTCCGCCTTTTAGCAGAGGAACTTTGCGGAATGCTCCCCGGTCTTGTTGAAAATTTCAGCGGTAAGTTCTGGGCAGAAAACAGCGAAAATGACTACGAGCTTCATGTAGAACTCAAAGCAGACGATATGAGTCTTGAACTTAGAGAAGAACTCATTTCCGTATCAAAATCGGGCAAAAACTCTGCGGCAAAGGGCATCATGGGCAAAATCAGAGCAATCGCAGAAACAATGCTTCTTAAGACCTCTGACCCCACACTCGCTGTTTCGGACGGAGAGTTTTATGACGGACAGGGCTTTAATATGGCATTCGGCTATATAGATCCCATGATAACCGTAGAAACAGGCTATATGTATTCATGGTCTCTGTGCAATTACAAGATGGCGATAGAGGACAAGGCTGATCAGTACGATGAACTCGAGCGTTCAATCGTTGCCAAACTTGCCGATGATATTATAGTAGGTATCCGTGGCAAGAATGTTGAAATTGTAGTAAAAAAATCCTTTGGCGTTATTTATGATTTTGCAAAAGGAAAAAAATAATCCATAATTAAACAATATAACAACTGTCAAATGGCTTGGATAAAATTTCAAGCCATTTGCGGTATATGGATATGTTAATATCTTGGCTTTACTTTAATTCAGAAAACAAACACGATTTTTAAATCGGTAAAATACAGAACAAGGAGCAAAACTTATGATATTGCGAAAATTAAATGCTGTTCTGAGCTTACTTGTAACAGCAATGCTTATGAATCATGCAATGTTTCATGGCATCTGGATGCTTACGGGAGGCGCTGTTGCTATAAGAACACCGGAATTCATGCCGTGGGCTTTATTCATTTTGATGATGGTGCATGCGGTTTTGAGCATTGTTCTTGGCGTCTTGGGTCACAAAGGTGCCGAAAAACGCGAGTGCAAGAGCTATGGCAATTTGAATATACCAACTAATATTCAGCGTGCAAGCGGTGTTTTGCTCATTATCTTTACTATACTGCATGTTGCAGGAACAGTAGGTATTCTCATGCCTCCGCCACTGGTTCATGCAATTCTTCCTCCTTTGTTTTTTACCGTTGTTTTTATGCATACAGCTGTATCGGTAAGCAAAGCATTTATCACGCTCGGTATAGGTAGTGCCCGTTTCATTAAGACGGCAGATATTGTTATAAAAGTTATTTGTGTACTCACATTAATTGTCGATGTGGTAGGTTTTTATCTTTTCTTGGTTTGATGGAGGTTTGAAATATGAAGAATGTTTTAATTATCGGCAGCGGACTTTCGGGTCTTAGCTGTGCCATTGAACTGGCAGAGAAGGGCATTTGCTCCACACTCGTTTCTCCATACCCATCGGAAAGAGCTCAGACAGTTATGGCTGCAGGCGGTATCAATGCTTCGCTCGGAGCAGAGGATTCTTACAAATGTCATGCCGAAGACACATTAAAAAGCGGTGGTAATATCGCAGGCAAAAATACGGTTTTGGGGCTGTGCAGTTTTGCACCCCAAATTATCGCGTGGCTCGAAAAGCTTGGAGTTGTATTTACAAGAGATGAAAACGGTTCTATAGCTCTGCGTGCATTGGGCGGTCAGACTCATAACCGTGCAACATATGCAGGTGCATCTACAGGTAAGCAGATTATGACAGCTCTCATCCGCGAGGCTCGAAAGTATGAGTGTAGCGGTATGATTAAAAGAATGCTCGGCAGACACTTTCATTCTGCTTTAATAGAGGATGGCAAGTGTTACGGAGCAATGCTCTATAATGAGAGAGCGCGTGAACTGGAAGTAGTTTATGCAGATGCAGTTGTGGCAGCTTCGGGCGGTCAGAACCTGCTTCTGGGCAAGACTACAGGCTCCACGCAGTGTGACGGCTACGTTGCCGCAAAGCTCTATGAACAGGGAGCTAAACTTAAAAATCTTGAATTCATTCAGTATCACCCCACTACTATAGAAACCCCGCAGAAGCGAATGCTCATAAGCGAAGCCGCTCGCGGTGAGGGCGGTCGCCTTTACTATATGGACACAGACAAGCGGGTGTACTTTATGGAAGATAAGTACGGCGACAAAGGCAATCTTATGCCCCGTGATATTGTTTCCAAGTGTATTTACGATGCACCGTCGCAGGTGTACCTTGATATTGCTTTTCTTGGCAAAAAGCTTATTAATTCCCGCCTTTTTGAAGTGGCAGAAGTCTGCAAAAAGTATGCAGATATAGATGTAACAAAAGATAGTATTCCCGTTTATCCGTCTGTTCACTTCTTTATGGGAGGACTTGCAGTTGATGCAAATCACAGAACTTCAATAGATAATCTGTATGCGGTAGGAGAGTGCGCATCCATGTATCACGGTGCAAACCGTCTTGGCGGAAACTCGCTTCTTTCTGCTATTTACAGCGGAAAGTGTGCCGCAAAAGCTATTGATGCTATAGGTGAGAACAAAGAACATCCTGGTTTTGAAAAATATATTTGTGCACAGCAAAAGATTTTAAAAGAGCGTCTGGAATCCAAGAGCCGTTTCACGGCAGTTTATATCCGACACGAAATTGCAAAGCTTATGAATGAGTGTCTCGGCATTACCCGTACCAAAGAAAGGTTGGCAAAAGGAATTGCCGATGTGGATTACTATATTTCCATAAGCGAAAAGCTTGTGTACGACTGTGATGTATCACCATACATAGGCTACAGCTTGCGTCCTATGCTTATTCTTGCCCGCGCCATACTCACAAGCGCATTTAATCGAAACGAAACACGAGGAGCACATATCCGCGAGGATTATCCCGATACTTCAGATGAATTCGCTTTTTGCTCCGTTTGTGAATATCAGAATGGCAAGCACAATATTTCCTATGTAAAGGAGGATGACATATGCTGGTAAAAATAAAACGACAAATTTCATCGGATTCCGAGCCGTATTGGCAGAGCTTTACATATGACGGTCCTGAACACGTTACGGTTTCGGCTATACTCGATGCACTCAATTATACCGACGACCTTTACGACATATACGGAAACTCCGCACCAAGAATCCGTTGGGAGTGTAGCTGTATGCAGGCTATTTGCGGTGGCTGTGCCATGGTTATAAACGGTGTACCTGTACTGGCTTGCACCACCTTTGCCGACGAAGTAAAAGGTGAGGAGCTTGTTTTAGAACCGCTCAGCAAATTCCCCGTTGTTGCCGACCTTATTGTAGACAGAAGGATTATTTATGAAAACTTAAGCTCTGCAAAGGCATATCTCGAAACAGAAGCTGTCAGCAATAAAAAAGAGCACGAACATCAGTATTCTGTTTCCAAGTGTCTTAAATGCGGATTGTGTCTCGAGGTTTGCCCCAACTATCATCCGGGTGCAGAGTTCTTCGGAGCTGTTCTTGCAAACGAGAGCTATCTTATTACAACCCAATCGGCAAATAAGAATTCCGGGCTTGTCAAAGAATACAAAGAGCATTTTGGTGCTTTTTGCTCCAAAGCATTATCCTGTCAGACCGTGTGTCCCGCAGGCATAGAAACCCTTACTTCAATTTTAAAGATGAACAGAAAATAAAATATAAGAAAAAACAAAAAAACACTTGACAACATCGGCAAAAGATGGTAGTATATTTGAGTAAAGCAAAGCAGAGGTCCACCTCTCACCTTACGATTTCAAGGTATCAGTAGGGTATATAAACTTGTATTTTATTGTATAAGTGGGTGGATTTCGCCCACTTTTTCTTTTTGTCTTAGTGGCTTTGCTATCTAATTTTAATTTGGAGGTGCTTTATCATCAGTAACAAAGAAATGTTGATTAATGATGAAATCAGAGAAAAAGAAGTCAGGGTAATCGATTCCGACGGTTCCCAGCTCGGTATACTTCCCCTTGCAGATGCTTTGTCTAAAGCAGATGCCAAGAACATGGACCTGGTACTTATTGCTCCGCAGGCAAAACCGCCCGCATGCAAGATTATGGACTACGGTAAGTATAAGTTCGAACAGGGCAAGAGAGAAAAGGAAGCTAAGAAGAATCAGCGTATAGTTAACATCAAGGAAGTTCGTATTACACCTTCTATAGATGTTCACGACTTCAATACCAAGGTTAATCAGACAGTCAAGTTCTTAAAATCCGGTGATAAAGTCAAAGTTACCGTTAGGTTCAGAGGACGCGAACTTCATCACACACAACTTGGTATGGATCTTCTTACAAAGTTCGCAGAGGCTATCGCCGAAACGGGAAATGTAGAAAAGGCTGCCAAGCTTGAAGGAAGAAACATGACTATGGTAGTCGCACCCAAATAAACAAAATTTACCTTAAAAATCGGAAGGAGTGTAAATGCAATGCCTAAAATCAAAACTCACAGAGGTGCTGCAAAGAGATTTGGTCTTACAAAGAATGGTAAAGTAAAGCTCAACCAGGCTTTCAGAAGACACATTTTAACCAAGAAGTCCACAAAGAGAAAGAGAGCTTTAAGAAAGCCTGCATATGCAGCTAAAGCTAATGCAGCTACAATCAAGAGACTGATACTTTATAAATAAAATTGAGGGAGGCGTTTTAAAATGGCTAGAGTAAAAGGCGCTATGGCTACAAGAAAGAGACGTAAGAGAGTTTTAAAACTCGCTAAAGGATACAGAGGTGCTAAGAGTAAGCTTTTCAGAACTGCAAAACAGGCAGTTATGAAGTCTTTGTCTTACGCTTACATCGACAGAAAGCAGAAGAAGAGAGATTTCAGAAGACTCTGGATCACAAGAATCAGTGCTGCTTGCAAGATCAACGGTACAACATATTCTAAGTTCATGAACGGTCTTAAGAAGGCAGAAATCAACATCAACAGAAAAATGCTTTCCGAAGTTGCTATTGCAGACCCTGCAGCATTTGCAGAGCTCGTAGCAAAGGCTAATGCAGCTTTAAACTAATCTGAAATTTGAAACCACTATATTTTTCGTAAATATAGTGGTTTTGTTTTTAAAATCGCAAAATTTGCAAAAAGGAGGGGAATTTATGCAAAAAATAGAAAGTTCCTCCAATAATATTATAAAACAAACAAAAAAGCTTCTTACTGCACAAGGCAGAAAAAAGCTCGGATTATTTATATTAGAGGGCGAAAGACTTGTCCGCGATGCTGTGTCCGCAGGGGCAGACATCGAGTATATCTTAGTGTCCGAAAGCTTTGATAAGTCTAAGATTGTATCCAATGCCAAAATATATGAAATAACCGACAAGCTTTTTGATGAGCTTAAAACTACGGTAAATACACAGGGTGTTCTTGCAGTGGCAAAATACAGCCTTTTGGATATAAAGGAGCTTGATGCTTCTAAGGGGACATATCTTTATTTAGACAGCGTTTCCGACCCCGGTAACATGGGCACTATCATACGAAGTGCAAATGCTTTTGGCATAGATGGCATCATTCTTTCTTCAGGTTGTACCGATGTACTTAGCCCCAAGGTTCTTCGTTCAACCATGTCGGGCATATTTACGGTAAAGCTCTGCAAAGATGATGGAAATGTACTGAAAACACTAAAAGATAACGGCTTTGATATCTTGGGCACATTTCCAAACGGTGAATTTTCGCCCCGCAGTTTTTCCTACGGCGATAAGACTGTTATAGTAATGGGCAATGAGGCAAACGGTATATGCCCCGAGGTAGAAGCATATTGCACCCACAGGATAACAATTCCCATGACAAATGATGCAGAATCCTTGAATGTTTCAATAGCTTGTGGTATAATGTTATATGAAGCATTTATTGCAAGACAATAACAAGCCAAAGGAGTGAGTCGTATGCTTAATTTTGAGTATCATGTACCCACAAGAATAATTTTTGGAAAAGACACTCACAAAGATGTAGGAAGCATTGTAAAAGAATACGGATTCACAAGAATTCTTCTTCACTACGGCAAAGGCTCGGTAAAAACTTCGGGTCTTTATGATGAGGTAGTTTCATCACTAAAGGAAAATGGTATAGACTTTATAGAGCTCGGCGGTGCAGAGCCAAACCCAAAACTTTCGCTCGTTCGTGAAGGTGTAAGGCTTGCCAAGGAGCATAAATCTGAGCTTGTGCTTGCTGTAGGCGGAGGAAGCGTTATAGACTCTGCCAAACTCATAGCACACGGTGCTTTGGTCGATTTTGACCCGTGGGAATTTAATGCGCGTACCAAAATGCCCGAGGGAGCGCTTCCTGTAGGCACAGTCCTCACACTCTCGGCTTCGGGAAGCGAAATGAGTGCTTCCTGCGTTATTACAAATGACGAAAACGGACTCAAACGAGGTTTCGGCAGTAAGTACAACAGACCGCTTTTTTCCATATGCAATCCTTGCCTTACATACACTGTAAATCCATATCAGACAGCTTGCGGTATCGTAGATATCCTTATGCACACTCTTGAAAGGTATTTCACCGTATCTGATACCTTTGATATAACCGACAATATGGCTTTCGGTGTTATCAAAACTGTTATCAAAGCGGGTAAAGAGGCAATGGCAAATCCGCAAAGCTATGAAGCAAGAGCCAACCTCATGTGGGCAGGTTCACTATCGCACAACGATTTGACCCATTGCGGTACACAGTTTTTCCTCGGTTGTCATCAGCTCGAGCATGAACTCAGCGGTATGTTCGACTCGGTAGCTCACGGAGCAGGGCTCGCTATTGTATATCCTGCATGGGCAAAGTACATATACAAGTACAATCCCGAGCGTTTTGCACTTCTTGCTACAGAGGCACTCGGTGTATCGGGCGAAGGAAAGACTGTAGAAGAAACTGCTCTTTGCGGTATAAAAATGCTTGAAGATTATTTCAGTTTAGTAGGCATGCCTACAAAGCTTAGTGATCTGGAAATAGATATAACAGATGCCGATATAGAAGAAATGGCAGAAAAGTGTACATTCTTCGGCACAAGAGTGCTTACTGATTACAAAGCACTCGGCAAAGACGAAATTATAGAGATATTTAATTTAATGAAAGGGGAGTGCTAAGTATGGGAGAAGTATGGACCTTCCTTATACAGAATATCCGACTTATACGAATAAGAGATATTCTCGACATACTCATAGTTGCCTGCGTTATATACGGAGGAATCCGCCTTGTTAAAGAAACCAGAGCGTTGCAGATTGTAAAAGGTATTTTAGCACTTGTGTTTGCAGCAGAGGTTGCCGATTGGATGGAGCTAAATGCCATAAGCTATCTGCTTTCGAGCACACTTCAGGTTGGTGTACTCGCCATAATCATAATGTTCCAGCCCGAAATAAGACGCGCTCTTGAAAAAATCGGTACAACAACGGGCCAGTTTTTCACCTCTACCGACGAAATAGAGGAGATGGCAACAGCCGTCTGCGAAGCTTCGGATTACATGGCAAATCGCAAAATAGGCGCTCTTATAATACTTGAGCGTATGACAAAGCTTGGCGATATTATGAAGTCGGGCACAGAGCTTGATGCAAAGGTTTCATCACAGCTTCTTATAAACATATTTATGTCCAACACTCCGCTTCACGATGGTGCTGCAATAATAAGCAACAATACCATAAAGGCTGCAGCTTGCTTTTTGCCACTTACACAAAATAATGACTTCTCCAAGGAACTCGGTACAAGACACAGAGCAGGTATCGGTGTTTCCGAGGTTGCAGACTGCCTGTCCATAATCGTATCGGAGGAATCGGGTAAGATTTCCATATCCCAGAACGGCAAGCTCAAAAGAAATATATCGTCAAACGAACTTAAGACAATTATTATAAAAGAGTTCGGCACAGGCGATAGCGAAAAATCGCAGGCCAAGAAAACCTTCTTAGGCAAAATTGCAGATTGGATGGTGAAGAAGTCATGAAAAAGCTTTTCGATTCCAACTGGTTTACAATTACCCTTTCTGTGCTGGTAGCACTTATACTGTGGATTTATGTTGTTTACGAAATAAGCCCTACATTCGAAACTACCATAAAAAATGTTCCTATCAACTTTGTAAGACAATCCGAGGAGCTTTCAAACGGTAAACTTCATATCCTTTCCAAAAATGCAGAAACCGTAAATGTCAAGATAAAGGGTAAGAGAGCAACACTTGCCAAGGTTACAAGAGATTCTGTATATTGCAATGTCAATATGGCAGATGTGGATGTTGCGGGAACTCACAAGATTCCCATAACTGTAACTTTTGACATTTCAGGAGTGGAGCTTGTTTCCAAAGACCCTTACAACGCAATTATTGTTGTAGATAAGGTTGTAACCGAGGAAATGGATATAGCCATAGAAACAAAGGGTACACCTGCCGATGGCTTTATATTTGATACCATAGAATACTCTACCGAAAAGATAAGAGTAACAGGACCTCAAAGCGTAGTCAGCAAGATTAAAACAGCAGGTATAACTGTAGATATAACAGGCAAAACAGATTCTGTAAGCGGAAGATACAAGATAATTCTTGCCGATTCAAAAGGTAATGAGATAGACGATTCGGGAATAAGCAGAAACATTTCCAATGTGGAGATAAAGTGCAATATTCTTCAGATAAAAGAGATTCCCGTAAGCCCAACATTCTCTTCCGAAACAACAGCACAGGGCAAAAAGGTAAGTGCCAAAAACATAACACCGCAAAAGGTTACCGTATTAGGTCCTCGCAGCATAGTAGATTCTCTTACTAAAATTCCCACCGAGGAAATCAAGGTGTCTTATGTAAGAGACGGTGCTACAGCAAAAACTGCACTTCAGGAGCTTCCTGAGGGTGTAAGATTAGAAGAAGAGGTAGAGGTTGTAGAGGTTGAGCTGAAGGTGGAGTAGTATGACAAAGAAGAAAAGAGCAGAAGAAATACAAAAGATTTTCGATGTTGTCTACGCCGATGCCAAATGCTCACTCGATTACACCACAGAGCATGAGCTTCTTGTAGCGGTACAGCTTTCCGCACAGTGTACGGATGCAAGAGTAAACATAGTTACCAAGGAGCTTTTTAAACGCTACACTTCGCCCTATGAATTTGCAAATGCAGAGTTAGAGGAATTGGAAGAATATATCAAGTCCTGCGGTTTTTATCGCAACAAGGCAAAAAATATTATAGCTTCTTCCAAGATTATAACGGAAAAGTACAACGGCAAAATCCCCGATACAATGGAGGAGCTTACAGCCCTTCCGGGAGTAGGCCGCAAAACAGCCAACCTTATGCTTGGCGATGTGTTCGGCAAACCTGCCATAGTGGTAGACACACATTGCATCCGTCTTTCCAACAGGTTTGGTCTTGTAGAAACCAAAGACCCTGTAAAGATAGAAAAAGAGCTTAAAAAGATTGTAAATCCCATGTCTTCTGCAAGGCTTTGCCATCAGCTTGTTTATCATGGCAGGGCAGTATGTACAGCTCGCTCACCAAAATGTGCGGAGTGCCCCGTAAAGCACCTTTGCAAAAGTGCTCCCAAGGAGTAAATATGAATAAAAGACTTGCAAAAATTAAAGAATATTTAAAGGCAAATGCTATGGATAGCCTTGTTGTTACCGACCCTAAGAACATGAGGTATCTTGCTTCGTATACGGGTGAGGGCTATTTGGTTATTTCGCAGGATACCGATTATCTTGTAACGGATTTCCGCTATATCACTCAGGCAAAGACACAGACACAGGGTTTTGAGATATGTGATATTTCAAACTTCAAACCAAAGGAAGAATTTGGCGGTTTTAAGAGCACTCTTTTTGAAGATGCAAGCGTAAGCTATGCCACATACAAAAAGCTCTCAGAAAGCTTTGTAAGCCTTAATCCATTAGGTAGTGTGCTTCTTGACATGCGTGCCGTAAAGGACGAGGGCGAAATTTCTGCCATTGCCAAGGCTGAACAAATCGGAGATATGGCATTCAGCCACATTTTAAGCTTTTTAAAGCCGGGTGTATCCGAGCGCGATATCGCTCTGGAAATAGAGTTTTTCATGCGCAAAAACGGTGCCGAAGCTCTGAGCTTTGATACCATAGTCGCTACAGGCGCTCATGGTGCTATGCCACACGCAGAGCCCGATAACAGAAAGATACAATCGGGCGACTTTGTAGTGCTCGACTTTGGCTGTGTATACGAGGGTTATTCGAGCGATATGACCCGAACGGTATGTGTGGGTAAGGCTTCTCCCGAAATGAAGAAGATATACAGTACCGTACTCAATGCACAAACCACATCATTGGAAATGGTTAAAGAGGGAGCTATAGCTTCGGATATCCATGCCAATGCGCAGAGGATTATAGATAAAGTATATCCCGGCACGTTCGGTCATGGTCTCGGTCACGGAGTAGGGCTTGACATTCACGAAAGTCCCAATCTTTCGCCCCGAAATCCAAAACCGCTTCAAAACGGCAATGTTGTTACGGTAGAGCCGGGCATATATATAGACGGTTTTTGCGGTGTGCGCATAGAGGATTTGGTGGTTGTAGACGGAGATAAATGTGTAAATCTTACACATTCCGACAAAAACCTTATAGAAATATAGCAGAAAATGGTGTTTTTTGAAAAAAGTACTTGAAAAAACATACAATATCTAGTACAATAGTAATATCTATAATAATGATTATTTATCGGAGGTATTTAATAATGATTACAGCAGGCGATTTCAGAAACGGCAAAACATTCGAATTCGAAGGCGGAGTTTGGCAGATAGTTGAATTCCAGCACGTAAAACCCGGTAAGGGCGCAGCTTTCGTAAGAACCAAGATTAAGAATGTTATCACAGGTTCCGTTGTTGAAAAGACATTCAGACCTACAGAAAAATTCGAAGAAGCTTTCATCGAAAGAAGAAAGATGCAGTACTCCTACATGGATGGTACTCTCTACTACTTCATGGATATGGAAACATTCGATATGCTCCCCATCAATGAGGACCTTATCGTAGACAAGATGAAGTTCGTTAAGGAAAACGACGAATGTACAGTTCTTTCCTTCAAGGGTAGCGTATTTGATATCGAACCCCCCACATTTGTTGAACTTACTGTTACAGAAACAGAACCCGGTTTCAAGGGTGATACATCCACAGGTGCTACAAAGCCCTGTACTGTAGAAACAGGCGCTCAGATCATGGTTCCCCTCTTCATCGACAACGGCGATGTTATCCGTATCGATACAAGAACAGGCGAATACATGGAAAGAGCATAAAAGGAGAATATTAATATGGAAAATATTTCTAAGCAGATTGCATACTTAAGAGGCCTTATGGATGGTCTTGATTATGATGATAGCAGCAAAGAGGGCAGAATCTTTGAAGGTATCTTAAATGTTTTAGACGAGATAGATGCTTCCATAGACGACCTCTATGATTATCAGGATGAAATAGCAGAGCAGGTAGACATCATCGATGAAGACCTCGCTGCTATAGAAAGCGAATTTGCAGAAGAATGTGACTGCGGTTGCGGTTGCGATTGCTGTGACGACGATGACGATTTTGAGTACTATGAACTCGATTGCCCCGTATGCGGCGAAACCATCTGCATAGACGAAGACTTCTTCGATGGCGACGACGATATCGTTTGCCCCAAGTGCGGCGAAACAATCGAAATCGACCTTGAAGATGAAGACGAAGAATAATAACCATCCCCCGAACCGGATTGGTTTCGGGGATGTTTTTTGGGGACAGATTAGGTAATCGAACGATATCGAATTTGAAGCGAATGCGGAAGTCGAATTTTGTGAGGTGTATTCAGCTTTAAATTGGAGTTGTTTTAGAATTTTCATTTTACACATTGAATTTATGTAAGGCCATTTATGACCATTTGGGGACGTGCATTTTTTGGCACTGTTTTATGGCCGTTGTATGCGTAACCCGATTTCTTTTAGAGACATATTGGGAGATAGTGCTATTGCTTCAGTTGTTATAGGCTTTGTTTCAAAGAACGCTGTAAAATTTGTAGTAAAAACTGTAGTAAAGCAGTTGGTCATAAGAACGTACAATAAAATTAAGTACGGCAAATTTTCAACTACGATACCGGCACAGTAAAGGGGAAATTTGATGAAAAATATACATATAAGAGAAAAGCATTTAGTTTTATTTGTTATATTTTTTTCTATGATTGATTTTATCCTTTTCCTTTTGGGGTTACATAAAGGATATCATTTCTATCTGTTTTTATTTTTTGGATTGGATGGAACGCTGTTTTGCCTTTTCAAACGAGAAAAAGCGTACCGGTGGTTTTTGCTGTTTGCGGTAGTGTATGGTGTTTTTCTTGCGTTTATTCTTTTTGCGTTTTGACAAGAGTGGGCCATTTGGGGACGGAAACCAATAGGGAAGTGCCGGATTTTGCACATTTCAAAAAAGACAAAGCGAAAACGTGTAAAAAGAGGCACGTCCCTAATTGCATGCAAGCGTAAGTCAGAGTACCAACTATAGAGGCTTCACCATAGAGGACAAGGTGTTTACCGATACCGACAGCAGAACTAATACTTATACCCATGACTATGTGGGCAATGTGTTAACCGCAACCGATGCCATGGGTAATGTTACAACCACAGTATATAACGGACTTAATAACCCCACAACTGTAACATATCCCGACGGCACAAGCGTAAGCACCGCATACAATATGGCAGGTCTTGCCGTGTCTGTAACAGATGCAAGAGGAAACACAAGCAATAATTACTACGACAACGCAGGCAGACTCATTAAAACCACATCCCCCATAGATAGCCAAACCACCGCAGAAAGCAAGAACCAATAGGGACGAAGCAAGAACCAATAGGGACGTGCCTGATTTTGCACATTTTAGTAAGGCAAAAGCAAAAAAAGTGTAAAAAGAGGCACGTCCCTAATTGCACTAATTGCATATAGCGAAAGTAAAGTATACCATATTATGTTTATAGGAGTTAATTATCAAGATTTATTTGAAGAACGACAAGATTAATCAAAAGCCCGTCTCTCAATTTTGAGAGACGGGCTTTAACGTTTTTGAGTCTTGTTTAGTTTTAAACAATCTTATTTTCAAGATATTCCAAGGATTTTGCTACCATTACGTCACCGATTTCGGTAGATGCTTCCTTAGCACTTTCTGTAAACCAATGCTTTATATCGCCGAGTCTTTCGAGCTTAACTGCTTCGGGATAGAGCGACATAAGTATGGAGCACTCATACTTGCCTGCATGGTCATAGCCTGTAGCGTTCTGTACTTCTGTACTCATTGTGGGGATTACCT
>JAZLCB010000399.1:0-7566 GCA_045614005.1 Clostridia bacterium | reverse complement strand
CCTGCATCTATACCCGCGGGAATGTCAACATCGACATTTTTTGCTCTTTTTATCATACCCTTGCCCTTACACTTGGTACATGGGTTTTTGATAATCTGTCCCGAACCGTTACAATGGTTACATGTGGTTACATTTACCATCTGTCCAAATAAGGAATTTGATATATTTCTTATTTCGCCTGTACCATTACATGTGGGACAAGTGATACGGTCTGCCTCGCTCTTGCAACCTTTGCCGCCACATTCGTCGCACTCTTCTACCTTGTATATTTTAAGTGACTTTTTAACACCAAAAGCCGCTTCTTCAAAAGATATAAGAACAGTTTCGCCTATGTCGCTTCCTTTGCGAGGACCGTTGTTTCGTCTTCTCTGACCGCCACCGAAGCCACCGCCAAAGAAAGATCCGAATATATCGCCAAGGTCGCCAAAATCCATACCGCCAAAGCCACCGCCGAAACCGCCTGCACCAAAGTTCGGGTCTACACCTGCATGACCGTACTGATCGTATCTGCTTCGCTTTTCGGAATCGCTTAGGACTTCGTATGCTTCTCCTGCTTCCTTAAACTTTGCTTCTGCCTCTGCATCACCGGGATGGAGGTCGGGATGATATTTCTTTGCCACCTTACGGTAGGCTTTTTTTATTTCATCGTCGCTTGCACCCTTTTGGATACCAAGGACTTCATAATAATCTCTTTTATCTGCCATATTACACCGCCTGAACACCCGAAGAATGCGTGACATCTATATGCCACGCATTCACCTTAACGGGTTTTGTTATTATTTGTTGTCATCGTCAACTACTGTGTAGTCGCCATCGTATGTGCCACCCTGATTAGCACCACCCATATCGGGTCCGCCGTTCATATCAGGACCTGCACCCTGAGGATTAGCAGCCTGATACATCTTTGTGGAAACTTCGTAGAACTTCTGCTGGAGAGCATCGCTCTTAGCCTTGATTTCCTCTGTGTTTGTGCCTTCGAGAGCTTTCTTTAAATCTGCTATCTTAGCTTCGATATCACTCTTATCTGCAGCATCGAGTTTATCACCTAAGTCTGTTAATGCCTTTTCGCACTGGTAAACAAGAGAATCTGCATTGTTTCTTGTGTCGATTTCTTCTTTACGCTTTTTATCTTCTTCGGCAAACTTTTCTGCTTCTTTAACTGCTTTTTCGATATCTTCTTCGGAAAGGTTGGAGCTTGCTGTGATTGTGATATCCTGTTCGTTGCCTGTAGCCATATCCTTTGCGGATACATGAACAATGCCGTTGGCATCTATATCAAACCTTACTTCGATCTGGGGACCACCACGGGGAGCAGGAGCAATGCCTGTAAGACTGAATCTTCCGAGGCTCTTGTTGTATGCAGCCATTTCTCTTTCGCCCTGAAGAACGTTGATTTCAACGCTGGTCTGGTTGTCTGCAGCAGTAGAGAAAACCTGGCTCTTCTTTGTGGGAATGGTTGTGTTTCTTTCGATAAGCTTTGTGCATACACCGCCCATTGTTTCGATACCGAGTGAAAGAGGTGTAACATCAAGGAGGAGTAAGTCCTTAACATCGCCTGCAAGAACACCGCCCTGAATTGCAGCACCCATTGCTACGCATTCATCGGGGTTGATGCCCTTGTGGGGTTCTGCACCGATAAGCTTTTTAACAGCTTCCTGTACTGCGGGGATTCTTGTAGAACCACCAACAAGAAGTACCTTGTGAATATCGGAAGGTGTAAGACCTGCATCTGCAAGAGAGTTCTTAACAGGTGTGATTGTAGCTTCTACAAGGTCTGCTGTGATTTCTTCAAACTTGCTTCTTGTAAGAGTAACATCAAGGTGCTTAGGACCTGTAGCGTCTGCTGTGATAAAGGGAAGATTGATATTGGAAGTTGTTACGCCGGAAAGCTCAATCTTTGCCTTTTCTGCAGCTTCTTTAAGTCTCTGCATAGCCATCTTGTCAGCACTTAAATCTATGCCTGTTTCTTTCTTGAATTCGTCTACAAGATACTTAATAATTCTTTCGTCAAAATCGTCACCACCAAGACGGTTGTTACCGCTTGTAGCGAGAACTTCGAATACGCCGTCGCCGATTTCGAGTATGGACACATCGAATGTACCACCACCGAGGTCGTATACCATAATCTTCTGTTCTGTATCCTTATCCATACCGTAAGCAAGAGCAGCAGCTGTAGGTTCGTTTATAATTCTAAGTACATCAAGACCTGCAACCTTACCTGCATCTTTGGTAGCCTGACGCTGTGAATCGCTGAAGTATGCAGGAACTGTAATTACCGCCTGTGTTACTGTTTCGCCAAGATAGCTTTCTGCATCTGCCTTTAACTTCTGAAGAATCATTGCGGAGATTTCCTGAGGAGTGAGCATTTTGCCGTCTATATCCACCTTGCGGTCTGTACCCATATCTCTCTTTATAGAAATGATTGTTTTTTCAGGGTTTGTAATAGCCTGACGCTTTGCAACCTGACCTACGAGTCTTTCGCCGTCTTTTGTGAACGCTACAACAGAAGGTGTAGTTCTTGCACCTTCTGCATTTGCTATAACAACAGGCTCGCCGCCTTCCATAACTGCTACGCATGAATTTGTAGTACCTAAGTCAATACCTATGATTTTTGCCATAATAATTTACCTCCAAATTTATAATATTAGTTAGCTACTTTTACCATTGAATAACGTATTACTTTGTCTTTGTAGATATAACCCTTCTGAAATTCTTCCACAACGGTATTATCTTCAAACGAATCATCATCCACATGCATTACCGCATTGTGAAACTCGGGATTAAACTGCTGTCCTACAGCTTCAATCTGGGTAACACCTATCTTAGCAAATATATCCTCTGTCTGCTTTAATACCATTGCAACGCCCTTGCACTCATCGGACTCTTTGTCCTTAAAAGCATCTACTGCTCTTAAGAGATTGTCTATTACGGGCAGAAGCTCTGCTACAGTATCTCTTACGCTGTCGGTATATATTGCTTCCTTCTCCTTAACAGTACGCTTTTTGAAGTTGTCGTACTCAGCGAGAAGTCTTTGATAACGATCATTTAACGCATTTATTTCTTCATCTTTTTTTGCGATGATGTCATCAGTTCCTGCGGTTGGCTGTTCCGCGGTTTCCTCGGTTACCTTTTCGTTTTCGGTAACTTCTTCAAGGTTTTTATTTTTCTTTGCCATTTTGTCATCTCCTATTCCTGCTCATCGGTAAGGCCTTTAAGATATGAAGACATATAGTTGAGTGTCGATATAACCTTAGCATAATCCATACGGGTAGGTCCTATTATAGCCATCTTGCCCGTAAGTTCTCCGCCTATGGAATAGTCCGAAACCACCATGCTGAGTCCTTTTTCTTTAAGAAGCTCGTCGTCATCGCCCATGATAACGGCTACTTCCTTATCTTTATTTGCCTTTTTCATAATTTCCTTAATTTCGCTTGCGTTTTCCGCTTTGACAAGATTAAGAAAATCTTTTGTTTTGTTTATATCGTTAAATTCGGGATGATTGAATATATTGGTTGTTCCCGAATATACAATATTGCAATCTTCTGTTTCCTTAACAAGGTCGCCTATAAAATCAAATATGAGATTTAAAATACTACTTTCCACAGGCACAAGTGCCTTTTCTTCTTCCAATATTTCGTTTGTAAGCGCATTTAAGTTGATGCCTGCAAACTTGGTATTCATGTAGTTGGAAAGCTTTTCCATAACTTCGATATCATAGGGCTTTTTGACACGCATTGTACGGTTCTTTACACTACCGTCTTTTAATATGACAAGCATTACAAAGCTCTGATTATCTACGGGAATAAGCTTAATCTGGCATATGTTATGCTTAGGCGACATCGGCGTAGTGAAAACTGCAGTATAATTGGTAAGAAAGCTCATCATTTCCGATATATCGGAAAGAACTTTGTCAAACTCCAGATACTGTCTTTTAAGCGCATTTTTGATTTGCGTAATTTCGCCAAGTGTAAGACTGTACTCCTTCATAAGACCATTTACATATGTTCTGTAACCGAGTACAGACGGTACTCTGCCCGATGAAGTGTGTGTCTTTTCGAGATAGCCTGCTTCTTCTAATGCAGCCATCTCATTTCGTACTGTAGCAGAGCTTACACCGAGATCGTGACTTTCCAGGATGTAAGCCGAGCCGACAGGCTCTGCGGTTGTGATGTAATCATCTACTATGGCACGAAGGATTTTTTCTTTTCTTTCGCTAAGTTCCATATTATCACCTCTTTAGCACTCAAAGTGTCCGAGTGCTAACAATGGTAGGATATCACTATCCTACCATTTTGTCAATACTTTTTATGAAATTTACATTTTGTTCATTTTGTCACATGAATTCACACATAATTGAATTTGACACCAAAAGTGCTTTATCACTAAGTTTGAACGAGTTTTGGGTGTTTATTGTATACGGTGCTGTTTTGGCAATTTGCTCCTTAAACACATCGTCAAATGATACATTGAACTTCTTTAAGAATTTGGCCTTGTCTACCCCGTTTTTTATCACTCTAAGGCTTAGAATGACAAACTCCTGCATTTGCTCTTCCAAATCCATGGTATAGTCCTCGGAATATGCTTTTGAGTTTATATATTCGCTGATATCAAAGGTATGTGTATATCTGCGGTTGCCCTCTTTAGACGATGCAGAGAGTCCAAATCCTATATAATCCTTATCCTGCCAGTACTTCATATTGTGTCTGCTTTCCATATCAGGTTTGCAGAAATTTGAAATCTCATAGTGTTCGTAGCCATTTTCAGAAAGAGTTTTTCTTATAATATCGTACATATCGGCAAAGGTATCCTCGTCGCACTCGATTATTTTGCCCAATTTTAAAGACTCAAAAAACGGTGTACCCTCTTCAAACTTAAGTCCGTAGCAGGAAATATGTTCGGGATTAAGAGAGACCATTCTTTCTATAGAATATTTAAGGCTGTCTGTACTTTGATTCGGAAGTGCATACATAAGATCAAGATTTATATTATTAAAACCGCATTCTCTTAAAAGTCTGAATGTATTTACCGTATCTTCTGCACTATGAATTCTTCCGAGTGTCCTGAGTTCTGTATTGCTAAAACTCTGCGCACCCATACTGATGCGGTTAACACCGTATTTACGATACATATCTGCCTTTGGCCTATCTATCGTAGCAGGATTTACCTCTATGGTAAATTCGACATCACTTGTCAGGTTTATATTCTCGCATATAGCAGAAAGTAGCCTCTCGGTATTACTCATTGATAGTACAGACGGAGTACCTCCGCCTATATATACAGTATCGGCAACTATGCCCTTTCTCTGCCTTATTTCCTCAATGAGTGCATCTGTGTATTCATTCTGCATATCCATGTGTTTTGGAAATGAAGCAAAATCGCAGTAATTGCACTTACTTATACAAAACGGTATATGTATGTATATTCCGTACATACTACCCCTCCTAAAATGCAAAGGAGCTGTAAAAGCATACAGCCCCTTTGGTATTACAATACATTAAAATCCAAAATATTCCTTTGCATTCTGATAGCAGACGCCTCTCACTATCTTTTCGAGAGCGTCATAGTCTTCGGGATATTCGCCCTTTTCTACCCATGAGCCGAGAAGATTACAGAGTATTCTGCGGAAGTATTCGTGTCTGGGATAAGATACAAAGCTTCTGGAATCGGTGAGCATACCTACAAACTTGCCGAGAAGTCCGAGGTTTCCGAGAGCCTGCATCTGTGCTTCCATACCATCGCGGTTATCATTGAACCACCAACCCGAACCAAACTGTATCTTGGATGCTGTAGGTCCTTGCTGGAAGTTTCCGAGCATAGTACCGAGCACATAGTTATCCTTGGGATTGAGTGTATAAAGTATGGTCTTGGGAAGTGAATTTTCGTAATCAAGATGTCCCATAAATGCAGAGAGCTTTTCTGCTATGCAAAGGTCATTTATGGAGTCGAAGCCTGTATCGGGACCGAGCTTTTCGAACATTCTCTTATTGTTGTTTCTGAGTGCTCCTATATGAAGCTGCATTGTCCAGCCGAGCTTTACATAGTTCTGGGCGCATCTCTGAAGAACTGCAGTTTTGAAGATGTCAACTTCCTCCTGTGTAAGAAGCGCACCCGAAACCTTCTTGTCGAAAACTGCCTTTGCATCACCGAGAGCAAAAGGTACATATTCTAATGCATGGTCGGAAAGACGGCAACCGTTTTCGTGGAAGAAAGCAATTCTTGCATCTATCCAATTCATAAGCTCTTCATAGCTTGTGAGAGAATTTGCGTTTATGTATGGAATAAAGTCGCCCTTATCTATATTAGAAAGCTTATCGGGACGGAATGTAGGAAGAACCTTTGTTTCAAAGCCATCAGCCTTAAGCTTTGCATGATATCTGAGGTCGTCTGCAGGGTCATCTGTTGTGCAAATAATCTCTACATTGGATTTTCTTATAAGCGACTTTGCAGAAAAGCTGTCGTCCTTTAAAAGCTCATTTACCTTGTCCCATATTTCCTTGGCATTTTCTTCGTTCAGGGGCTTGTCTATGCCAAAATACCTCTTAAGTTCGAGTGCTGTCCAATGGTAAAGAGGATTGCCGATAAGATACGGCATAACTCTGCAGAAGCCTACCCACTTTTCGTATCTGTCGGCAGAGCCTGTGATATATTCTTCGTCTATACCGAAAGAGCGCATCTGACGCCATTTGTAATGGTCTCCACCGAGGAAGAGGTCATAAGCATCTGCGAACTTGTAGTCCTCTGCTATCATCTGCGGTACAAGATGGCAATGATAATCTATAATAGGCATATCTTTTGCAAAATCGTCAAAAAGCTTCTGTCCTACCTTGTTTGAAATCATAAAGCTGTCGTTAATTATTCCCATTGTTTTATCTCCTTAATAACCTAATTTTTCGTTTACAATTATAACATTTACTCTGCCTTTGGTACGCTGTTTTGACATAACAACATAGTTGCAACAGATTCTGTCCTCGCTACCACAGCCCGCACAAAAATCTCCGTCGTCTTCAGCGGTAACACACTTACCCTGCTTTGCACAGTAAGTTTCTTTATCCAGACGGACACAGTTCGGAGGTGCTGCATGACGCTTTACTCTGTCGGCAGCTTCCGCTACATCGGCAACAATTTTGTTGACACCTGCAACAACAACCACCTTATCAGGTCCAAAGAGCATAGCTGCAACTCTGTTTGAATTACCGTCTACATTGTAAAGTTCGCCCTTTTCGGTAATGGCATTAGAGCTTGTAAAGTAAGCATCTGCAGAAAATGTCTTTCTGTAGACTTCCATAATTTCTTCGGGAGTAAGCCCCGGCTTGGAACGGTCGAGATAAGTATACTTTCCACTATTGAAAAGGTCGATAAATCCAGCTTCCTTTAATGTAACAGAACCGCCGTGAGATATAGTAGCACCCTCTGCTACTATAGTCTGTGCTATCGCTATTGCCTCTTTGCAGTCGTTTGCATAGTAGGCATTCATATTGTTGTTCTGAAGCGCTTTGATTGTTTTTTCTATTCTTCTATCCATGTGTTTCACCTTCCATGTATATTTTAACACTCAAAAATATATTT
>JAZLCB010000398.1:0-4484 GCA_045614005.1 Clostridia bacterium | reverse complement strand
CCATATTTTTCTGCGAAAGCAGGGGCAAAACGCTTGTAATCTGTTCCTATTCGGTGGTTGGCTTTTGTATCATATGACATTTTTATTGCTTCTTTTAGCCCAAAGTTCACTTCAGGAATCAGCCGTTCTGCCACCATAACGGCAGAGCATAATCCACAACCGGAACTGCTTATTGTTGTGGTACGACCATGTTCCTTATCGTCTCCTTCCAAATCAAATCTTGTAACATAGAGCCAATCCGGATATTCTTTTTGATTTACATATTTCATTTTACATCATCCTTATATTTAATTTAAGTCAGTATTATAAAAATCCATAGCCAAACAGAGAGATGTATTATAAACCATGTTTTCTACAATATTCGACATTCTCACTAGTGTCACATCAAATGAGAAACAATTTTTCACCGAACTACTATACAAACCTGAATTCTGTAGTTGTATCGTATTTTTCGCCTTTTTTAAGGATTGAAGTGGGGAAATGCGAAAACTTGAGATTATTCGGGTATGCTTGTGTTTCGAGGCAAAGTCCGCTATGAGGAGCATATACTGCTCCGTCCTTGCAGATTCTATCCTTTTCTATGCCGTTGCCTGTATAGAGCTGAACTGCAGGTCTGTCGGTATACATTTCCATTGTGATACCGCTTATATCGCCTTTTACCACGGCAGACTTTCTGAAGCCTGTGCCGTTTAATACGAAATTGTGGTCGAATCCGCCAAAAAGCTCTGTCTGCGGATGCTTCTTACTAAGGACATCTGCTACGGTTCGGGGCGAAGTAAAGTCAAAAGCTGTACCCTCTACCGAGAGTATTTCGCCCGTGGGCAGACACTCGCTGTTATTGGGAGTATAGAAGCTGCTATCTATCTGTAACAAATGGTTGTCCGCTGTGCCGGATGCATGACCGTTGAGGTTAAAATATGTGTGGTTTGTGAGGTTTACTACTGTGTCGGCGTCGCTTACGGCTTCGTAGTGTATCTTAAGAGCATTCTCCGCCGTAACGGTATATGTTACCTTTACATCCGCATTTCCGGGGAAGCCTTCTTCACCGTCGGGACTGCGAAGCGTGAGTACAAGAGCAGGTTCTGCTCCCTCTTTTTCCTGTGCGTTCCAGACCTTAAGACCAAAGCCTTTTTTTCCGCCGTGGATATTGTTTCTTCCGTTGTTGGCACAAAGCTTGTAAGTCTTGTCGCCTATGCTAAAGCACGCATCCTCTATGCGATTGGAATTTCTGCCGATGATTTCACCAAAGCAACCGCTGTTATTTACATACTCCTCCATGGTATCTCTGCCAAGGACAACATCATAGCCCTTGTAGAAGATACTGCGTATAATACCGCCGTAATTAAGAATACTTACGCGAAAACCATTTTCGTTTTCCAATATATATTCATATACATCCTTACTATCTACAATTCCGAATTTATTTTTTATAATACTCATAATTTCCCTCACTGTTATTAACTTATTTTGTGTGTTCTTCTATCCAGTTTTTGTACCAATAGCCTGAGTCTTTTACTATTCTTTCTTGAGTAGCATAGTCTACATACACTATGCCAAATCTGGGCATATATCCCTTTGACCATTCAAAATTATCCATAAAAGACCACTCAAAATATCCGCGTACATCTGCACCTGCTTCGATAGCCTTTTCCATCTCGATAAAATACCTGTGCAAAAAGTCTATTCTGTTGGGGTCGTGCACCTTGCCGTCTAAAGACACGGTATCGTGTGCCGCCATGCCGTTTTCGGTTACATATATCGGCTTTTTGTACCTTTCGTAAAGGAAGCGAAGTCCCCATTGCATTGCACGCGGAGTTACAGGGCCGTGCGTTGCGGTAATGGTGTAGCCCTGCTCTCTAGCAGGGTACTCGTTGCTACCATCGGGTGCACGGCGTATCTCCCATCCGTTGTAGATGTTTTGTGCATAAAAGTCTATGGGCTGTGATATAAGCTCCATATCCTCTTTGGTAATCTGTGGCAGATAATCCTTGTACTTTGCAAGTCCGTCCTCGGGATATCTGCCGAGTATTACAGGATCACTAAACCACGATACATTCCAATAAAAGCTCTCCAAATCAGGACACTTAAAGAGTTCCTCCCTTGCGGCTTCTATATCCTCGGGACTATCTGTGGAAGGATAGTGCATACTGCCTGTGGGAGCATAGCCTATCTTAATATCCTGCTTGGCACCAGCACGCATTGCAACAACTGCCGCGCCATGAGCCTTGAGCACATTGTGAGTCATAAGGAAAAGGTCTTTGTATGTGCATTTGATTCCCGGTGCATGGTCTGCTGTATGATAGCCAAGACCGATAAAGCATTGAGGCTCATTGAAAGTGATAAAATACTTTACCCTATCGGAATAAAGTTCTACGACCTTGGCTGCATATTGTGCAAACCAATCTACACTTTCGTCACTAAGCCATCCACCTTTTTTGTGAAGTTCGTAGGGGAAGTCCCAATGGAAAAGCGTGATATACGGCTCTATGCCGTTTGCAATAAGTTCATCTATAAGCTCGGAATAAAATGCAGCACCTTTTTCGTTAAGTTCGCCTGTTCCGTTTGGAAAGAGTCTTGGCCAGCTTATGGAAAAGCGGTATGCTTTAATTCCCAGTTCTTTCATAAGTTTTACATCATCTTTGAATCTATGGTAATGGTCGCAAGCTACATTGCCGTTGTGTGAGCCAAAAACTTTGCCCGACTGATTGGAGAAAACATCCCAGATGCTCTCGCCCTTGCCGTCCTCGTTGTATGCACCTTCTATCTGATATGAAGATGTAGCTACACCCCATACAAAATCTTTATTAAAACCCATAATAACACCTCATTATCTCGGCTCTTTGCCTTCGTCAAATATTCTCATCATTTCTCTTGTAAGGCTTATTCCGTCGTCGTGTGCAGGGAGCTTGCCCCTATAGTGCCACTGTGCAAGAGAAAGTTCTGTCTTATCAATATGTACCTTGTCGCTTCCGTCGAGGTCGCAATAGAAGCCCATAAGAAGTCCTCCATCTATTCCCCACGGCTGACTCTTGTAGTAACGGATGTTCCTGACCTTGAGCCCTACTTCCTCCATTACCTCGCGTGCTACCGTCTGTTCGAGGGTTTCGCCAATTTCGGTAAAGCCTGCAAGAAGAGCATATCTTGTGTAGCTTCTGCCTGCGTATTTACTAAGAAGTATTCTGTCGCCATCGGTAACGGCTATAATAACTGCAGGACAAATTACAGGAAACATCATGTTGCCACAGTCGGGGCACTTAAGCATACGCTCTTTGTCATCGTGCACAGTTTCGGCTCTGCAACATCCACAGTAGCGATGCTTGCGATACCACTCGTTAAGGTGAAGTGCTGTAAGAGTGGCAAAGTATGCCTCCTTGGTTTCCAAATCTCTTAATTCGGATATATCGACAAAGCTATATTCACTATCTGCAATATCTTCCCCAACATCAAGACACAAAAAATACTTTTGGTCATGGATGGTAAATGCATAGCGGTATACTCCGTTAAGGCTGTCCGAAACCTCGCTGTATTTTGGAAAAACCACCTTGCCCCCGTCTCTTTGCATAAGAACACTTTTGCTTTTAAAGCACATGATGGTGTCTATATCTTCGGGAGTGATATTCTTATATTCATTTTCCAATCTTCCGTACGATAAATCCTGAAGCATGATATACCCTCTTTTAATTTTCTAAAAATCCTGTTTTATTTATATACTCTGCAAGGTTGGCACCGTATAATTCACATCCGAGTGCATTGGGGTGCAGTTTATCCATAAAATATTCTGTGAGATGCGGTACAAAAGTAAATCCGTCTGCTACCGATACATTGGGGTATGCTTCGGCAATGGTGCTTATTGTATCTCTTATTTTAAGAAATACATCATACTCACCTTCGGGTGTGTCCCCTCTCCAAATTGGTGTGATACATAAAATCGGGGTATCAGGATAGAGCGAAGTGAGTGCGTCGTAGTACTCTTTTATTACGACATCCTGCCCCTCCAGATTATACTGATTTGTACCCATGGAAACTATGATTCTATCAGGTTTGAAGTCGGGTATTGGGGTAATGGCATTTTTGTCGTATTTATAGCTTCCTATGCCCTGATTTACAACCTCGCAATCAAGAATACGATTTGCCACGCTTACATATGAACAAGCAGAGCGAAGCGGTCCGTAGCCTTGGGTTATGGAATCGCCGAGCCAGAGGATTTTTGCCTTTTTGCACACCTTTTGCCATGTGCCGTCTATA
Source organism: Clostridia bacterium (assembly GCA_045614005.1). GTDB lineage: Bacteria > Bacillota > Clostridia > UMGS1810 > UMGS1810 > RGIG8748. The sequence goes on along the minus strand of JAZLCB010000398.1, from coordinate 239 downwards.
CTGAAATTACGCACGAGCATGGTGCAATCCACAGGCATATATATGGTTACTCTCTTTTGACCTTCGGCAAGGTCGAAGCCGAGTGTGCCCTCCCTGTCGAGACCATCTATATACACAATCTTGGTGGCAACGCCGTCTACATAGAGTTCGAGGCTATCTGCAGAGCCAAACCATATTATCTTGTAGTCAAAAGATATACACCCGGCATAGGTTACAAATTCTATTGTGCGTGCATTAGA
>JAZLCB010000397.1:0-2312 GCA_045614005.1 Clostridia bacterium | reverse complement strand
CTTCGAAGGCATCTACGAAGCTATGGAAGGTTGCCCTGTAACTATCCGCTTCCTCGATCCTCCGCTCCACGAGTTCGTTCCCACTGAAGAAAAGGATATCGAGCTCCTTGCTGCAGCTCAGGGCAAATCTGTTGCTGACATCAAGGCTATCATCGATTCTCTCCACGAGTTCAACCCAATGATGGGTCACCGTGGTTGCCGTCTCGCTGTAACATACCCTGAAATTGCTAAGATGCAGACAAAGGCTGTTATCCGTGCGGCTATAAATGTTAAGAAGGCTCATCCCGATTGGAACCTCGTTCCCGAAATCATGATTCCTCTCGTAGGCGATATCAAAGAGCTTAAGTATGTAAAGAACGATGTTGTAGCTACTGCTGATGCAGAAATCGCTGCTGCAGGTGTTGAACTCAAGTACGAAGTTGGTACTATCGTCGAAATCCCCAGAGCTGCTCTTACAGCTGATGACATCGCTAAGGAAGCTGAATTCTTCTGCTTCGGTACAAACGACTTAACACAGATGACATACGGCTTCTCCCGTGACGATGCCGGTAAGTTCCTCGATGCTTACTATGATGCAAAGATCTTCGAAAACGATCCCTTTGCTAAACTCGACCAGACAGGCGTTGGTAAGCTTATGGAACTCGCTGTAGACCTCGGTAAGAAGGTACGTCCCGAAATGCACTGCGGTATCTGCGGTGAGCACGGTGGTGACCCCGTATCTGTTGAATTCTGTCACCAGATTGGTCTTGTCTATGTATCCTGCTCTCCCTTCAGAGTTCCGATCGCAAGACTTGCTGCTGCACAGGCTGCTATTAAGGACAACAAATAATTCAGATTGTCTTTTTGAAGTACAAAGCAACATATCAAATAACAACCCTGCAAAGAAATTTGCAGGGTTGTGTAATATATGATGTTGTTTTATAAGGAGGAAAACATGAAAAAGGTACTTACTTTACTTCTTGCACTTGCAATTATTTTGTCTGCTTTCCCCGTGTTTGTCGCTGCGGCAGGATTTGAAGATACAAAGGGACATTGGGCAGAAAAAGACATAGAATTTGTTGCAGGTCAGGGAATAATAAAAGGTGTGAGCGCTAATGAGTTTGTACCCGAAAAGAAGATTTCAAGAGCTGAATTTCTTGCACTTATCATCCGTGCTATGGATGAGGGTGAAACCAAATATCAAGGTGCATATGCCGATGTAAAAGCTACAGATTGGTATGCAGGTGTAGTTCAGACAGGCAAAAACATTGGTATTATTCCCGAAGAAATGACACCGGGCAATGAATTTAGCCCCACAGCATCTATCAACCGTGAGGAAATGACAGCATTAATTATTCATGCTTATTCCTTAAAGGTAGGCGAGAGAATAACAAAAGCTGATATATCCGTGTTTACCGACAAAGATGAAATCAGCACATGGGCACGCGGTTATGTAAGCGGTGCGTATGGCTTAGCTGTTGTAAAAGGTGTAACTGAGGATACATTTTCACCCAAGGGCAATGTTACCAGAGCACAGGCAGCAACAATAATAAAAAGATTTATGGAGTTCAAGAAACCCATAAAGAGCATTAAAATCCTTACTATAGGAAATACCTTTAGTACCGATTCATGCTACTACTTGTATTCTATGCTTAAGAGTGATGGCTACGAGGAAATAAAACTTGGTATTATGTACTTTGCAGGTCGCGAACTCAGAGAGCACCATAGAGATGCAATGCAAAATAGTGCAGTATATACATATAAGCTCAACGAAAACGGAAGTTGGATTAACTCCGAAGAATGGTCTCTTGCCAACGGCTTGGCTGCAGAAAAATGGGATTATGTAATAATACAGAATGCAAGTGCTGATGCCGCAAGAACAGAAACCGATCCCGGTTTTGGCGGAAAGTATCTTGATGAGCTTATAAATTATATCAAGACCAAGTGTTCCAACCCCAAGGTTAAGGTAGGACACAATATGTCATGGGCATTCCAAGAGGGAAGTGACCATGTGTATTTTGACGATTTGTACAATTCTGATCAGTCGTATATGTACACCGTACTTTCAGGTTATTGCAAAAACTATATAACAAACAGAAAAGATATAGATGTATTTATACCCACAGGTACTGCTGTGCAGAATGCAAGAACAAGTATTATAGGCGATGATTTAACTCGTGATACATATCACTTAAATGACTTCCCCGGAAGATATATCGCTTCACTTACAATGTATTCGGCAATTACAGGCAATTCACCGGATAAACTAAATTATGTACCTGCAGGTGCTGCAGGAGCTAAACTTCAGGCGGCTAAAGAAGCTGTTCAAAATG
>JAZLCB010000396.1:0-2572 GCA_045614005.1 Clostridia bacterium | reverse complement strand
TCAAACTCAATCCATACATGACCGTACTGACCGTGACCGCCCGACTGTTTCTTGTGTTTACCTTCTGCCTTAACCTTAGCCTTGATAGCTTCGCGGTAAGGTGTCTTGGGTTCTGCGAGGTTTACGGATACACCGAATTTGCCCTCGAGCTTGGAGCAGATAACATTTATATGCTGTTCACCCACACCCGAAATTATGGTCTGATGTGTTTCGTGATTACGAACAAGCGAGAATGTTCTGTCTTCGCTTGCAAGCTTGTTGAGACCTGCGCTTATCTTCTCTTCGTCACCCTTTGCCTTAGGTTCTATAGCCATGGAAAGTACAGGCTTGGGGAAGCTTATTGCGCCTATTGCTACAGGGAATGATGTATCGCAAAGGGTATCGCCCGTTTCGGTAACGGATAACTTGGCAGTTGCACCTATATCACCTGCACAAAGCTCTTTTACTTCTGTCTGCTTCTTACCGCAGAGAGTGTAAATCTTGCTTATCTTTTCTTCCTTACCCTTGGCAGGGTTCACAAGGGTTGTATCGGGAGTGAGCTTGCCCGAAAGCACCTTGAAGTACGACATCTTACCTACATAGTTGTCAACCACTGTTTTAAACACATGTACAACGGTAGAGCGTGTGCTGTCGCAGAAGATTTCGGCAATTTCGCCTGTCTTCTTGTTTTCGCCCTCTATATGTATAAATTCATTTGGTGCAGGCATGTAGTCCGCTATTGTATTTAAAAGATGTGTAATACCTATCTTTGCGGTTACGCTTCCGCAGATAACGGGAACTACTGTACCGTCTTTTATGCCGACTTTAAGTGCGGCTTTGATTTCTTCTTCGGTAAATTCCTCACCGCCGAAATACTTTTCCATATATTCTTCGCTTACCTCTGCCACAGCCTCCAAAAGAAGGTCACGGCTTCGGTTTGCTATATCCTTGTGGCTTTCGGGAATTTCTTCATAGCGGTGTGTATCACCCTCGGGCGAGAACATCTTGGCACGCATTTTTATTACATCTACAAAGCCTGTGAGCTTGTCGCCCTCTTTTATGGGGAATGTAAAGGGAGCTATTGCCTTGCCGAAGGCATCGTCGAGTTGTTCTACAACCTTGGCATAGTCTGCCTTTATATCGTCTAATTTATTTACAAATACTATCTTGGATTTATTGGCTGCTATGTTCCATGCTCTTTCGGTACCGGCACTTACGCCCGACTTACCGCTTACTACTATAAGAGCCGTACCGCAGACCGATGCACCCTCAAGCTGTTCTCCCACAAAGTCGGGAGTTCCGGGGGTATCGAGAAAGTTTATCTTTGCGTCATTCCACTCTATCGGAATAATAGAAGTGTTTATGGAAATATTTCTCTTGATTTCTTCTGGATCGAAGTCGGATACTGTATTTCCTTCGAGTGTGCTTCCTATACGGTCTATTACACCTGCTTTATGAAGCATTGCTTCGCAAAGCGAGGTTTTACCTGCATTGGAATGTGCGAGTATGCACACGTTTCTGATCTTTTCTGTAACAAACATTGTCTTACCCTCCTTAAAAAATTAAAATACTGCATACTACATATTTCTATTTTTCTTTTTCTGTTCCTTTTTTTACAGATACCAAAAATACGAGGTGTTTTATGTGCAAATTGCACAAACACCTCGTATTTTATATGTTTTTTTTGGTACTTTATACTACCCTGAATACTTTTGTGACTCCATATATTGTGACGGTGTTAATCCCGTATGCTTCTTAAACATTCTGTAGCCATAAGATATATCCTCTATGCCCACACTTTCGCAAGCTTTTTTGAACGGGAGCTTGCGCTCCAATATAAGCTCGGATATTATACGCACCTTTTCCTTATTTATATATTGATGTATACCCATGCCTGCAGACTTTTTGAACACGCTGTTCAAGTAGTTGGGAGTTCTTGCCATATGCTCCGCTATTTCGTCAAGCGGTATGGGGCGGTGGATTCTGTCGGCAATATATGCCTTTATCCTGTATTCGGTTACGGAAGCCGTTGTTTCGTACAGCTTTTGTCTGTATATGCGGTCAAGTCGTGAGAGTATGTGCATGGCATCGGCACAGTCGGCGGTGGTTGCCCTGCCTGCACGCGCCCCTACATTTGATACTATGGAAAAAAGTATTTTCTTTATTTCCTCGTTCTCCCTGCAAGGGGGATTTATAAACGGCAGTAATAAATCCGTGCTGTCCTTATCGGCAAGGGAGGTATCGTATATTATGCTGTGGGTGTATTCTGTGCGAAGCTCCAGGGAGCAATGTGTCCTCACCGCGCTGTCCTTTGCATAAAGCTTAAACGGAAGTGCGCGCAGTATCACCACAATACTGCCCGGTTCTATGTTATATTTTTTGCCGTAGACTTCGGCTATGATACTGCCCTCTTTTATATAAACAATCTCTATTCCCTTGTTGTCATAGAGCTCGGGCTTTTTGATATTTGCCATATCCTGCATATAATTTTCCATACGGAAGTGGTGCGCAAAACCTATATGCGGAACAGATGTAAAGCCAAGACAAATGCCGTTCATGCGGGTATCTCCCCTCTTTGGATTATATACACAAT